>CAZNQG010000024.1:0-35744 GCA_964575235.1 uncultured Bacteroides sp. | reverse complement strand
ATCATACGAGCTGAACCTTCGCCTGGGATGGCTCAGCTACCAGGCCGGCAACTTCACCGAGTCCCTGGCATACTACAACAAGGCCATCGACCTGATGCCCTACGCCGTGGAGCCCCGCTTCGGGGTGGTTTTGCCGGGTGCGGCCCTGGGGAACTGGACCATGGTGATGGGCCAGTACGAAAAAATCCTGGAAATCACGCCCAACAACTCCGTGGCCATGCACCGCATGGGACTGATCTATTACGGGAGGGGGGAATACGAAAAGGCGCGCCAGTACTTCGAAAAGGTGGTGAACCTCTTCCCCTTCGATTACGATGCCCTGACCATGCTGGCCTGGTCGCATTTCCGGCTTCAGAACATGCGGGAGGCGAAAGTACTGTTCCAGAAGGCACTGCTGAATACCCCGAGCGGGAGCTCCGCGCTCGAGGGACTCGAACTGTTGGGCCATGAACATTAAAAAATTTCAAAGGAACGGCCTGTTCTCCCTGAGGCAGGTTGCGGCGGCAGTCCTGCTGGCTGCGGGTGCGACGGCCTGGTCACAGTCCCTGCCCGGTGTGCCGGAGCATACCTACCCGGTTTCCGCCTCCATTTGCAGGCTGGAGAAGGACGGTGACAAGTATTTTGCCATGGACGTTGCCGCCAACCAGTGCACGATCTACAACATGGACCATTCCGTTTACCGGACCATCGGCCTGGTCGTCCCGGCCGATTATTACATGTACGACATCCAGTACGTGAGCCAGCATACCTTCAACCAGGACGACCTGATCGAATTCGTATACATCTATTCGAAATACAATCCCACCGAAACCTCGTACTACTACACCTACGAGGCAAGGGTGATCAACGAGAACGGGGCGGAACTGCTGAAGGTGCCCGGCGCCGGCTATACCGAGGTCCTGGAGACGGAGGACCAGGGCAGGAAATTCCTGGTGTACGTATACGATTTCTACCAGGTCCCGGCGACGACCCAGACCCAGGTATATCCCCTGCCCGAGGAGCCGGCCGCGGTCCTGAAATCCGGTCCCATCCAGCCCCGGCGACGCATGGGGAATCCCTGGCCCAATCCGTCATCGGGTGCGGTGAACATTCCCGTAAAACTTCCCCCCGGGGCGGAGCCGGGCGAGCTGGTCCTCTACAACATCCACGGGCAGGAGGTCCTCCGCCAAGCCGTGAACGGGGAGGAGGAACTCATCGTTCTTCCGGGCGGAAGGCTGATCCCCGGCACCTACATCTATAAAGTCAAATCCGGAAATCAGGAATCGGAAGGAAAAAAGGTAACGATTCGTTAACTTTGCCCCCGGATTTTCTGAATCTGCAACGGGAATACCCGGTGACGGTGAATTGTGTGAAAATACCAACATCTAGGTATAGATCGGCACCGGATAGCCTGTAGTTTTGTTCAAGCAAAACCGGAGGTATATAACGGATGCGTCATCTTAAATGGTTTATTCCGGCCCTTTTAATCACCTGCAGCCAGGCTCTCCTGGCCACGGATGATATCAACGTTTTCGGTCTCGTCGCCGATCCCAACGGGGAGCAGATTCCCTTTGCCAATGTACTGGTCGACGGGACCACCGTCGGGACGGCCTGTGATCTGACCGGGAACTACGCGATCGTGGGACTTAAACCGGGATACCATGTAATGGTGGCAAGGGCGGTGGGATATATGCAGGAAGAGCAGAAAATCTACATCGTCCCGGGCGAGTCGCTGGAAGTAAATTTCAACCTCAATGAAGATTACATCGGCATCGAACAGGTCGTGGTCACTGCCAACCGGAACGAGATAAAGCGCCGGGATGCCGCCGTAATTGTCAATGCCGTCACCCCGAAAGTATTTGAATCCGGGCAGGCCGTAAGCCTGGCAGATGGACTCAAATTCACGCCCGGACTCCGGGTGGAGAACAACTGCCAGAACTGCGGGTTTAACCAGCTCAGGATGAACGGGTTGGAAGGGCCGTATACCCAGGTGCTGATCAATTCAAGGCCGGTATTCAGCGGATTGACGGGGGTGTACGGGCTGGAACAGATCCCGGCAAGCATGGTCGAGCGCGTGGAAATCGTACGCGGCGGAGGATCGGCCCTTTTCGGGGGGAATGCCATCGGCGGAACCGTTAACATCATCACCCGCGACCCGGTACGGAACGGCTTTATGCTGACCGGCAACATGGGACTGACCGGTTTTCCCCTTCCATACGGGAACGGTCCCACGCCCGACGCCAGCCTGGGATTCAACGCCTCGGTCGTCAGCGACAACCGGGTGACCGGCCTTTACCTGTACGGTATGTCGCGGAGGCGGGACTGGTTTGATGCCAACGGCGATGAATATTCAGAACTGGCGCAACTGCAGAACAATTCGGCAGGATTCCGGGTATTCTACCGACCGGCCCTTACCAGCAGGATTTCGCTCGATTTTTACACCATCCGGGAGAACCGCCGGGGCGGGAATAAATTCGAATCCATGCCCCATGAAACCGACATTACCGAACAGGCAGAGTCGCAGATTTACGGAGGCGGGATCTCCTATGAGCATTTTACGAGCGAGGAGCGGAAGAACAAGTTCAGTGCCTATTATTCCATGCAGTCGGTCGACCGGGGAAGTTATTACGGGGCTCTTCAGGATCCCGGTGCCTACGGGCAGACGGATGACCTGCTAATGGTCACCGGCGTGCAATTCGTTGCGCACAACGACCGATGGGAGATCCTTCCCGGAAGGACCACCGTGGGGGTGGAAGATAATTTCGGATTGTTGAAGGATACCAAGCTGGGTTATTACGACCCGGTTGACCAAACGCATTACGACAATACCATGCTGACCCACCAGTTCAGCAATACGATCGGAAGCTACGTGCAGGGGGAATGGAACCCGGGCGGCCGCCTGGTATTGCTGTTGGGTATGAGAATGGATTATTACCACATCGACCACCTGGATGAGGAAGACCTGCTGAACGCCAAGCTGGTTTTCAGTCCCCGCCTGAACCTTCTCTACAAGGCCGGCAAAAACATACAATGCCGCTTAAGCTTTTCCACCGGGTACCGCGCCCCACAGATCTTCAACGAGGACCTGCATATTCTCTCGTCGGGGGCCCGGCGGATCATCCATGCAAACGATCCGGAACTGAAACAGGAGAATTCCCTCAGCCTCAGCGGCTCGGTGGACTATGCCACATCCCTGTCCAACGGCACCCAGGTATACCTGCTGGCGGAAGGATTCTGCACCCGCCTTCTCAATCCTTTTGCCGACGAGTTTGCCATGGCCGATTCCGCATCCCGGGATATCATACATTACCGGATGAATGTGTCGGGTGCAACGGTATTCGGTACCAACCTCGAGTTCAAGATCGCCCCTTCTTCCTTTTTCCAGGTCCAGGGCGGATTCACCTTCCAGCAGAGCCGCTACGACGAGCCCGTACAATGGGGTGAAGACGAAATCCACACCACGACGGATTTTATAAGAACTCCCGGCCGGTATGGTTATTTCATCGCTTCCTGGACCCCCCGTTTTCCCCTGAGCGTTTCCGGAACGGGCACCTATACGGGTCCCATGAAAGTGCCCCATTTCCCGGGTGCCGGTAACAATCCCGAAACCGTTGAGATACTGGAAACATCGCCGGACTTCCTGGAACTGGGCATAAAACTGGCTTATAATTTCAGGCTTCCCGGCGGGGTCACCCTTCAACTGAACCTGGGAGTACGGAACATCCTGGATTCCTTCCAGGACGATTTCGACCTTGGAGTAAACCGCGATGCGGGCTATATCTACGGTCCCCTCCTGCCGCGCAATATTTTTGCGGGACTTCGGCTGGGAAATCTCTGATAATCTTTAAATACCGTATCTTTATATGAATTTCACCCCGATCATTACCAGCACGATGAAGCTGGACCGAAAAATGAAAATGGCCGAGCTCGTACACCTCGAGCCAATGCTGATCCACCTGTTGCGCCGGATGAACATCCGGCTCGGATTCGGGGAAAAAAGCGTAAGGGATGTCTGCCTCGAGGCCGGGATGAACCCGGACCTGTTTATGGCCATAGCGGCCTCTTTCAGGGATGAGGAGGAATTGCCGGTGCGTCTTTTCATGCAGATCCCGGTCGGCGACCTGGTCAGTTACATCAAGGAAAACCATAAATATTACATGGAGGACCTGGTTCCCCGGATGCAGGACCTGATCGAACGGCTGACGGTTGAATACGGGGGACAGGACGACAAGCTGAATATGGTCAAGGAATTTCTCGAACAGTACAGCGGGCACCTGACCGAACACATTGCAGAGGAGGAGGATTTTGTCATCCCCTATGTGCTGGAGGTTGAAAAATGCCATGCAAATAAAAAGCCCACGGGGGAGATCATCACCAGGATCCGGAACAACCCCATCCGTGATTTTCTGGAATCCCATACAGACATAGAGGAAGCCATATTCGAGCTCCAGAACATCCTGATCAAATACCTGCCCCCGCCGGTTAAACATAAGGATGGGGGAGGAAGCCAGGAGGCCGCATTCATGATGCTTCCCGAACTTTTCGGTATGGGAAGGGATGTCCGCATCCATTCCCGGATAGAGAACCTGGTCATGGTACCCCGCGTTGAAACCATGGAAAAGGAATTGATGAAAATGGCTGCTGTATGAGCAATAAGGTTTCCGTCTTCATAGCTGACCGGTCCTGCATCATTCGCGAGGGACTGCATTCACTGCTTGAGAAAATGGAACATGTTGAGATCGCCGGGAAGACTGGAAATCTTTTTGAACTGAAACAACAGCTTGATCGGGTTTCCTGGGACCTGTTGCTTATTGGCAGCAATCTGGAAAAGGATGAGGACAGCATCTGTTCCATGCTGGAACCGGCACGCTGCCAGGCCAGCGTGGTCCTGGTGCTGTCCGGGCCGCAGAACATCGATACCATGCGTTTCAGGGATGTGATCCGGCTCGACCAGGACAAACAGGAGGTGCTGCATAAACTCAGCGATCTGACCGCCTCCTTCCCGCCGGAAGAGGAAATTCAGGTGTCGCATGAGCTGACGGAAAGGGAAAGAAAGGTCGTCGAACTGGTCGCCCGGGGAATGACCAACCGGGAAATTGCCAAAAAACTTTTCATAAGCCTTCATACCGTCATAACCCACCGTAAAAACATCAGCCACAAACTAGGCATCCGGTCCATTCCCGGCCTAACCGTCTATGCCATCCTGAACGACATCATATCCATCGATGAATTGAAATAATCCTTTCGCGAGGAAAGGACGGGAGTTCGTTGTGTGCGCCTGCCCGGGGACGGGGCATTCATTACCTGAGATCCGCTAAAACCCGAAGTTCAATCCGAACTTAAACGTATTGGTCTTGCCGTGGAAGAGGGGGTGGGTGTACTTTGCCAGGTCGTTGCCGTGGATGTCGCTGTACTGCCAGGAGGCGTATACGTAAGCATCGTTAACGACCTGGTAGCGGGCGCCGAGGGCCAGGGTCCGGTTCGACCATTCTATGCTTTCCAGGAATGGGAGTCCCAGGCGCGGTGAGCCAAACTCGTCATAATATACCGGCCCCTTCTGGGCCAGCATCCAGGACAGGCGCAGGTCGAGTCCCCGAATGGGCCGGTACCCCAGCGCCAGGTAAAACTCCCTTGCGTTATCGGTCAGGTAGTGTCCCAGGTTGTAGCGGTTCGACTCGTAGGTCAGGGTGCTTACGTAATGCCGGAACACGTTGGGATGGGTGCGGGTCCACTCCCCGGTCAGCGAAAGGTTGCGAAGGGGGTAATTGCTGAGCCTTCCCCCGAGCTTGAAGCTGAAATAGTTCGATTGCAGGTCCGGGTTGAACAGGTTCGAGAGGTTCACCTCGTCGACGAACCAGGTGCCGTAAAGGTGAAGATGGGGGATGTTGCGGGAGCTGACATCCAGGTACATCTGGGAGTTCATGTTGTCGGTGCGCGCGTTCACGCTGTGGTCCACGGCCTTGAAGAAGAACACCGGGATCAGGTATCCGGGGTGGGGGCCCATGTCGGTGTAGACGATGGAATTGCCCACCGAGATGTTCAGCCTGCGCACCGGGGTGAAGGTGAATATATTGGCCGCAAAGTACTTGGGATGGTAAACCTCCCGGGTGGAGGCGCCGGGCAGGATGCCGGTGAGATAGCTGCGGCTGGAGTCGACCACCTCGGAGACCAGCCAGCCGTGGTAATAATTGAACTCGAGCCAGCGTACGGGCTTCATCTGCAGGTTGATCCTTGCGATCGAGGGAGTGCGGCCGCTCTGGATGTTGGTGCCGTGATAGCCCGAGCCCCATGCGTTGTGATCCATGGTGAGTCCCGCATTCCCCCATTTCCACGACCATGTGATTCCCCCGCGCATCTCTTCCCAGTCGACGCCGGACTTCAGGTTGCTTCCGCCCCTTTGCCGGGTAAGGTAGGAAGGGGTGACAAGCTGTTCGGGGTCGTGGTGGTCGCGCAACGAGGCCCAGACCCCCAGTTTTCCCGCGTAAGCGAAAATCTCGGCCCCGTTCCACCAGAAAACCGCTCCCCCGTTGGCGTTGACCGTGTACTCGGCGCCCAGGATCAGGTTGGCCGAAAAGGTGAAAAGGGAATCCTTGTAATAGAAAATGTCGAAGCGCTTTTTGAAATGCTTGTCCGGCTTGAGCTCCTTGTTGAAATCCTTCAGGTAGAAGTCGAGCTCCTTCTGCTGGCGGGGATTCATCCGGTGGCGCAGGGTGTCGAGCGAGGCCATTTGCCGGGCGATGAACATGCGGGACCATGGCCTGACCGCCGAATTCAGCTCTATGAGTCCCTCGCCGGCCATCTCGTCCAGGAATTCGTACACCCCCTCGTTCCGGATGTGGTAATACACGGTCTGCGACCGGACTGTCCCGGGGAGAAGCGGTATAAGGAGCAGTATGCAGGTCAGGTAACTCTTCATAGGGATTGCTGCAGCTCTTATATCTGGCCAAAAGTACGTTTTTTTTGCAGATGGCTGGTCATGGGACCGGAGCTTGTACGATTTCGCCATGATAAACCATGTAAATTTAAAAAAAAGATTTAAATTTGCATGGATAATCAATGTATATACCCAGGAAAATAGAAAAGGATGTGCGGGAAGGTTTGGCCTCCAGCCCGGTGACGGCCGTAACCGGACCGAGGCAGTGCGGGAAATCCACCCTGGTCAGGAATCTGATAAGGGAAATCAGGGATGTCGTTTATCTGGACCTGGAAAGGCCCTCCGATTACAGTAAGCTGGATGACCCGGAATGGTTTTTTACATCGCAGAAAGATAAATTGATATGCATTGATGAAATACAGAGGAAACCGGATCTTTTCCCGCTGATGAGAAGCATGACCGATGAATGGGGACGGAACGGAAAATTCCTGGTTCTGGGCTCCGCTTCAAGGGATTTGCTCAGGCAGAGTTCGGAATCCCTTGCCGGCCGTATTACCTATATCCGGTTGACACCGTTCTTATGGGAGGAAATACGCCACAGGTCCTCCAGGGAAGAATACATGGTAAAGGGCGGATTCCCGAGAAGCCTGCTGGCAGGTTATTCACGCTCGAAAAAATGGAGGGAGGACTTTATCACAACCTTCCTCGAACGGGATGTACTCCAGTGGTCCAATGTGTCCCCGCTTACCATGCGCAGGATGTGGCAGATGCTTGCCCATTGCAACGGACAGACCCTGAACCTCAGCTCTCTTGCGGGTTCCCTGGGCGTCAGCGTTACCACCGTCAGGAATTACATAGACCTGCTCGAAGGCACATTCATGCTGAGGAGCGTGCGGCCCTATCGTTCCAATATCGGCAAAAGACTGGTAAAGTCCCCAAAGGTTTACGTCAGCGATACCGGGATACTCGCCTCCCTCCTGGATCTGTCGGATTTTGCGGCCCTGGCTGGACATCCGGCATTCGGTTCATTCTGGGAAACACTCGTTCTGGCTACGATTACCGGGCACCTGCCATCTGCTGGCGTTTTTTTCTACAGGTCCGGGCAGGGTGCCGAAATGGATTTTATCCTGGAGCATAAAGGCAACCGGATTGCCATCGAATGCAAGACATCCTCATCGCCATCCCTGACACGGGGGAACCGATCGGCCATGGAGGACATACGCGCGGACCGGGTGATCATCGTATCGCCCGTTGAAACCGGATGGGATCTCAGGGACGGGCCGGAAATCGTTTCACTCGATGGACTGGTATCCTTACTGAACGGATTGACTGAATGATCACCGGATCTCTAATTTCCTGAGAATGGTTTCCAGGATCTCTTCGGTGCTGTGCCGGCTGGTGTCGATCTCGATTTCCGGGTTTTCGGGGGGTTCGTAGGGGTCGTCGATCCCGGTGAACTGTGTTATTTCACCCCGGCGAGCTTTTTTATAAAGTCCCTTGGGATCGCGCCGCTCGCATTCCTCCAGGGGGGTGGAAAGGTAGACCTCCACGAAATTCTTGCACTGGCTGCGGGCAAAGGCCCGTGCTTCCCGGTAGGGGGAAACGAAAGAGGCCACCACGCAGACGCCGTGCTTTTCGAGCAGGGCGGCCAGGTAACCAACGCGCCGGATGTGGCTGTCGCGGTCTTCCTTGCTGAAGCCCGTCCCGGGGAAAAGCTTGCGCATGATGTCCCCGTCCAGGTGCTCCACCCGGTGGCCCCGTTCCTTCAGGGCCTCTGCCAGGGCCTTTCCCGTGGTGGTCTTGCCGGCGGCCGGCAGTCCCGTTATCCATATGACGAAGGGTGCATCCATAAAAAAGGAAGGCACAAAGTTAATACTTCGTGCCTTCCCTGCAAGTACTTTCTTGGTTATTTCAGCAAGGTGATGTCGCCCATGTCGGTGAAGTTCTGCCCGTTGGCGTATTTGCCTCTCACCCTCCAGATGTAGACGCCCTGCTCGGCCATCCGGGTGTCGTCGATCCAGCCGTTCCATCCGATGTTGACATCCTTGCTGATAAAGATCTGCTCGCCCCAGCGGTTGTAGATCACCAGCTCGTATTCGAGGACCTGGTTGTAAACGCCCGGGAAGAAGATCTCGTTGTTGTCCTGTCCCGGCCTGAAATGCGGATCGGCGGGTCCCTCCTGGCTGGGTCTGAAGACGGTCGGGAACTTCATCTCGCCCGCCGGCTCGACCTCCACGTATGAGAATGTGAACTCGTCGTAGCACTGGTTCCCGTTGGTTACCGTCAGGCTGATGTCGTACCTTCCGGGTTCGGTGTATACGTGAGCCGGTGAAATGGTATCCGAGGTCTTGCCGTCACCGAAATCCCAGAGGTATGTGGCGTTCACCGTATCGGTCGACAGGTTGAAGCATTTCACGGGAACGTCGTTGACGAATACCAGCGGCGGCGATACGTTCGCATAGGCCACCGGCGTTTTGCTGACCTCTACGATCTCGCTGTAGGTATCCGTGCCGCCCGGTCCGTATACGGTCAGGGTGACCTGGAAGAAACCGGATTCGTAATAGGTGAAGCTCGGGTTCTTCTTGTAGGATACCGAACCGTTGCCGAAGTCCCATATGTAGCTGTCCCCGTACTGGGAATTGTTCACGAAGTCTATGGCCAGCGGGGCGCATCCGGTTGCAGGTACTTCGAAGTCGGCGACCGGGGTGGCCGGCTCGATCGTGATCGTGTGGCTGTTGCTGTCGCGGCACAGGGCCGTGGCGGCCGTCAGGGTCACGATGTAGTCGTCCGGATCCTCGTAGGTATAGGTCGGCGAGTACTCCGTGGAGGTGTTCCCGTCGCCGAAGTCCCACGTAAAGGTCCACGAACCGGTCGGCGTCAGGTTGTCGAAGCTTACCGTTGCATCCGGGTATTTCTGGACGATCGGATCGGCGCTGAAGTTCACAGACGGCAGCGGGTGTACGGTAACGTCGGCGGTCTTCGTGTCGGTGCATCCGTAGAAGGATGTCGTCGTCAGGGTGACCGTGTAGGTTACCGCATCGGTTCCCGTATTATCGAACTGGTGGAGGATCCGGTAGGAACCGTTCTCCGCGTTCCCGTCACCGAAATCCCAGTAGTAGGACGAGCCGCCCGGGATGGCCTCCAGTGTGGAGAGTACCGGGTTGCAGTCCTCTTCGGGATCGGCGCTGAAGGCGGCATCGATGCTCGGGTAGACGGTGATCACCTGCCTGGCCGTGTCGCGGCATCCGTTCGACGAGAACCCGACCAGTTCGACGTTGAAATAGCTCACCGTCGAGGTGTAGTTCGAGAAGTCGTACGAAGGATCGGTGTCCGTGATCACTCCCGGGTTGGCCGGATCGTCCATATCCCATTCGTAGGAAACAGCACGGTTCGACTCGTTCGTGAAGTTGACCGTCACGGTGCCGCAGGAAGGCCTTGCATCGGAGGAGAACCGCACATCCGGCCGGTCGTTTTCGACGGTGACCTGCGACTTGGCTTCACAACCCTTGGCGTCGGTCACGGTATAGGTGTAATTATAGCTGCCGTCTGCAACCGACTGGAAGGTCGTTGTCTGGGTGTTAACCGAGCTCAGGTTGAAGACGTCGCCCGTCCATTCGTGCTGGGTATATCCGCCGGTCCCGCCCGTCGGGTTCCCGTTCATCACCAGTGGCAGTCCGCCGCAGACAATCGGGAAATCCCCGTCGCCCGTGATGTTCGCACTCGGGTTCGGGTTGACCGTCAGGGCCACCGTACTGGTGTTCACCGTCGCACAGTTGCCCCTTACCTGCATGCGGTAGCTGTAACCGTTGTTGGTTGTCGGTATGCCGGTCAGGGTCAGGCTCTGGGTGTTGGCGCCCGAATAGATGCCCCCGTCGCTCAAATCGCTCCAACCCGATCCGGTATTCACCTGCCAGTGGTAGGTGATGCCCGTTCCGGTGGCGCCGGCGATAAAGGTTACGTTGCCGTCCTCGCAGATCTCCTTGGCCGTCGGGTTCTGGACGATGGCCGGGAAGGTGTTCACCGTAAGCTGGGCGGCATCCGAGGTAACGGGCGGGTTGCACGCACCGCTGACCTGCACCCGGTACAGGTTGCCGTCCTGCGTGGTCACCTGCGGGGAGGTCAGGGTCAGGGTGGAGGTCTTCGTGCCCGTATAAGCCCCGCCCTCGGGTATGTCGGAGAAACCGGCCCCGCTGTTCACCTGCCACTGGTATGCGAGGGTATCCCCGTCGGCCACGACCGAGAAGCTGGTGGCCACGGTCTCGCAGGAGATAACGTCTTCAGGCTGGGTCCGGATCACAGGCGAGGTCTTCACGATCAGGGTGGCCGCATTCGAATTCGTGGTGGGTGTGCAGAGTCCCGTAATTACGACCCTGTACTGGTAACCGGTCATGATCGAATCCACGCTGAACACGCTCAGCTTCTTCGAGTTCACGCCCACATAGGTGCCGGACTCGCTCAGGTTGCTCCACCCGCTGCCGCGGTCTTCCTGCCACTGGTATCCGGTGATGGAGCCGGTGGCATCCAACTGGAAGCTGGTGGCCAGGTTCTCGCAGATATCCGTCGTCTGCGGCTGCTGGGTAATGACCGTGTTGGTGCGGACCGTCAGGGTCACGAAGCCGGACTGCACCACATCGCCGCATCCTCCGGTTACTTCCACCTGGTAGAAGTTGCCGTTCATGCTGGCCGGCACATTGGTCAGGTTCAGCGTGGCATTGGTTTCTCCCGCCATGGGGTTGTTGTTCTCGTACCACTGGTAGGAGTATGGCGTCTGGCCCGTAGCCGTCACGCTGAAGCTGGCATCGTTGTTCTCGCATATGGTCTGGTCAACCGGCTGTGTGCTGATGCCCGCCTTCTCGAGGAAGGTGACCGTGGCGCTTCCGGTGATGTTCGCATGCGGGGTGTTCACCTGGCAGCCGAAGCTGTCCACAATGGATACCAGGCTGTAGGTGACCGGTGCCGTGAACGGGCTTACCGTGATCGGGTCCATGCTGCGGTAGTCGCTGATCACGCCCACGCCGTTGTTGATGTTGATGATATACGGCGGGGTCCCGGTCGTCAAGTTCACGTTGATGTCCGTCGAAGTGCCCGAGCAGATCGCCGCATCGCCCGAGAGGCTGGCCACCGGCAGCGGGTTCACCTTCACGGTGACCACGTTGCTGTATTCGGGTCCGCAGCTTCCGGAGGTCACGGTCCTGCGGTAATAGCTGGTCGTCGTGATGCCGGCCGGCGGGTCGTAGGTTGCACCCGTGGCCCCCGAGATCGCACTGAACGGGCCGGCATCGGAGGTGGTGGAGATCTCCCACTGGTAGAGCCTTGTGGTAGGTCCGCCGCTGGCCCCGAAGGCCGAGTTCAGGAGTCCCGGGTTACCGCCGTAGCAGCGATCCTGGTCCCCGGTGATCTGTCCCGGGTTAAGAACCGCCGGCTCGGTCACGGTCACGTCTTCGGTGGTGATGCAGCCGTTGGCGTCCGTGATGGTTGCCGAGTAGGCCCCCGCCGCAATCCCGGTCAGGTCCTCGTTGTTCTCGTTCCCGGCCGTGATCGATGGACCGGTCCACAGCACCGTATACGGTCCCACGCCCTCGCTGATCGCAAGGTCGATGTCCGCATCGGATTCACCGTTGCAGCTCACGTCGTAGCCGAAGTAATCGGTCGTCGCCGTTCCGGTCGCGCTGAGTGCATTCGGCTCGTTGAGCGTGATGTTCGTCACGGCGGTGCAGCCGTTCTTGTCGGTAACCGTCACGTTGTAGGTCCCTGCGCGCAGTCCGCTGAGGTTCTGGGCGTTGCTGACGAATCCAAGGGGACCGGTCCACGCGTAAGTATACGGCGTTACCCCACCCGCAACAGCCAGGTCGATGCCGCCGTCGTTCCCTCCGTAACAGCTAACCTGGTATCCGTTGTAATCGTTGGCCGAGGTGGCTGTAGCCGTTACCGCCGGAGGTTCGTCCAGGGTGATGTTGGCCTGGGCCGTGCATCCGTTGTCATCGGTTACATCGAGCGTATAGGCCCCTGCACCCACACTGCTGACATTCGGAGTGGTTAGGCCGGTCACATCCGGTCCCGTCCACAGGTAGGTGTATGTACCCGCTCCGGATCCGCCGGCAACCGTCGAGCTGATGCCGCCGTCCTTTTCTCCGTTGCAGGAGACATCGTAACCGTTGTAATCGATCGTGGATGCCACGGAAACCGTCAGCACATTGGGCTCCGTAAGGGTTGCCTGTGCCGCTGTCGTACAGCCGTTATCATCGGTGATGGTCACATCGTAGGTCCCGGCGGCGAGTCCCGTCTGGTTCTGGTTCGTCTCGTTCCCTGCGTTGATCGACGGGCCGGTCCACAGGAACGTATACGGAGCCGTTCCGCCGGCCGGGGTCAGGTCGATCGAACCGTCGCTTGCACCGTTGCAGGATACATGGTACCCGCCCGTGTAGCTCGATGTGATCGTGATCGTGGATGTCAGTGCAGGCGGATTGCTCAGGGTCACGTTACCGTATGCCAGGCAGTTGTTGTCGTCGTATACCTTCACATAGTAGGTCCCTGCCGAAAGCCCGGTGGCCGTCTGGGTCGTCTGCCCGATCGGCAGGTTGTATCCGGCGTCGGAATACCAGTCGTAATGGATGGTTCCCGTCCCGCCGTTATGTACGATCGTGGCCTGGCCGTCGCTCGATCCGACACAGCTTACATCGCGACCGTTGTAGTCGCTCGAGACATAGACCGAATCGATCACCATGGCAGACGGATCAACGATGGTCACATTGCCGAGATCCGTTTCGCACATGTTGATATCGCGGATGAACATATTGTATGTTCCGGCATTCAGGTTCGTAAAGGTCGGCAGTGCCTGGTAGGTCGTACCGCCGTTGTTGCTGTACATCACGGTGCCCGATCCGCCGGAGGTCACGGTGATGGTGATCTCCCCGTCGAATGCGCCGTTGCAGCTTACGTGGGCACCGTTGTAATCGGAGGTGACCGCCGCCGATCCTGTCAGGGCCGGGGGATCGCTGATCACGATCCCGTTGACGGTAGTGCCGCAGTCGTTCACATCCTTCACATCGATGTCGTAGGTTCCGGCGGAGAGTCCGCTGAATACCGGGGTCATCTGCCAGTTCGTGCCTCCGTCGATGGAGTACTGCAGCGCACCTGTTCCGCCGCTGGCGGTTACGGTAATCGCACCGTCCGATGCGCCGACACAGGTCACATCCTGTCCGAAGTAATTGCTGGAAACGGCTGCCGAAGCGGTCACGGCCGAAGGTTCGGTAATGACCGTTGTTCCCACGTTGTACTCACAGCTGTTGGTATCTTTGATCCAGACATCGTGGTTGCCTGCATCCAGCGATCCGATCACATTATTCTTGCTCCAGGTCGACTTGCCGTCTGCGCTGTATTCATAGCCCGGTGTGCCGTTGAACGCCATGATGGTGATCTCGCCGTCGCCGGCCCCGTTGCAGGATACCTGGGCGCCGTTGTAGTTGCTGGTGACCGTTGCCGTACCGAACAATACCGGCGGCGCCGATACGGTCACATAGCTGTAGGCCGAACAGTTGTTATCGTCCCAGACCTTCACGTAATAGATGGCGGCCGGCAGGCCGGTAGCCGTCTGGGTCGTTTGTCCCGTGCTCACCGTATAGGCCGGGTCGGTGAACCATTCGTAGTTCAGGTTGCCAGTCAGGGTGGTTGTGCCGCCGACCGCATAGACCGTCACCTCGCCGTCCGAGGAAGTGGCGCAGCTTACGTCGCGCCCGTTGTAGTCGGATGTTACGCGGACAGAATCTATAACGACCTGTGCCGGGTTGACGATGTCAAGGTTGCCCAGGTCGAGCTGGCAATTGTTCACATCCCTGACGATGATATGGTAGGTTCCGGCAGGCAGCAGGTCGAAGATTGCCGACGACTGCCATGAAAGTCCGCCGTTCTTGCTGTATTCGAGCGATATCGTTCCGCCGATCGCGGTTACGGTGATCTCGCCGTCGCTGGCCCCCGTACAGCTTACGTCCGATCCGTTGTAGTCGGACGTGATGGCTGCCGAGCCGATGATCTGGTCTGGATCGTCTATGTCAACCGGTGCCGTGGTAACGAAGCAGCCGTTCTGGTCGGTGACCGTCACATCGTAGGTACCGGACGGGAGTCCCGTGTAAATGCCCGTAACGTCGCCCGTGGTATTCACCGCCGGGTTGAGGGCGTACGAGGGGGTTCCCGTTCCCCCGGTTGCCGTGACGGTGATCCGTCCGTCGCTGGAACCGAAGCAGGACAACTCGCTGCCGTTGTAGTTGCTGGTAACGGCTGCCGATGCCGTCAGTACCGGCGGTTCGTCGATGGTGACGGGTGTCGTGGCCACCTCGCAGAGATTCACATCGCGTACCGTAACCGTATAGGTTCCCGAAGGCAGGCCGGTATACACACCCGTTGCATCACCCGTTGTATTAACCGCCGGGCTGAGGGTATAGGAATAGGCACCGGTCCCACCGAGGGCGCTTACCGTGATCTCGCCGTCCGATGCGCCGTTGCAGCTGAGCTCGGAACCGGAGTAGTTGCTGGTTACCGATGCTGTAGCCGTCAGCTGGGTCGGGTTCTGTACAGCAACCGGGTCGGTGGTCACCGTACAGCTGTTCGTATCGGTTACCTTGACCGTATAAGAGCCGGCGGGAAGTCCCGTGAACACGCCGCTGTACTTGCCGGTCTCGTTGGCCGGTATCTGGATCAGTTCGAATTGCAGTATTCCCGTTCCGCCGGCCGTATCGATCGTGATCTCGCCGTCGCTGTCTCCGTAGCAGGTCACGTCGCTCCCGTTGTAATCGCTGGTAACGGAACCGCTTGCGGTCAGCTGCGGGGGATCGACCAGGGTCACGGCGGCTGTTGTATCGGCGCAGCCGTTGGCATCCGTCACCTTAACCGTATAAGCTCCGGAGGAGAGTCCCTGGAACACCCCGCTGTACTTGCCGGTGATATTCGTCGGCTGCTCGACCAGCAGGTGGGTATAGGCTCCCGTACCTCCGCCGGCGGTTACCGTGATCTCGCCGTCGCTGGTGCCGAAGCAGGACAGGTCCTCGCCGTAGTAATCGCTCGTGATCGCTGCGGAGGAAGTAAGTGCGGGCGGGTCGTCCACCGTGACCGGCGCCGTCGTGAAGCTGCAGTTGTTCAGGTCTGTAACCGTAATGGTATACGCGCCGGCTCCGAGTCCCAAGAATTCACCCGAAGCAACTCCGGTCACATTACCCGGATCTTCGACAAGCAGGTAGCTCAGGGTTCCGGTACCTCCGGATGCCACTGCCCTCACCTTGCCGTCGGTCGCTCCCGCGCAGCTTACTTCGGATCCGTTGTAGTTGCTCGTTACCGTGGCGCTTGCCGTGATCGGCGCAGGGTCGTCGACGGTTACCGGACTGGTCTGTACCGAACATCCGTTCTGGTCGGTAATGGTTACCGTATAGGTTCCGGCAAAGAGGCTGTCGTATATTCCGGATGAATTACCCGAAGTATTCGTCAGATCCTGGTCGAGAACATAGCCGAGGGTGCCGGTCCCGTCCGAACCGACCACGGTGACCTGTCCGTCCTTGATGCCCGGGCAGCTCACTTCCGAACCGTTGTAATTACTGGTAACATTGATCGTATAGGTAATGGCCGGCGGATCGACCAGGGTAACCGGCGCACTGGTTGCCGAGCATCCGTTGGTGTCGGTCACCGTGAAGGTGTAGGTCCCGGCTGACAATCCTGTGAACTGTCCGCTGAGCTCGCCGCTGGTGTTCAGCGGGGCTTCGACGACCGCGTAGGTATAGCCCGGCGTGCCGCCGCCTGCGGTCACATCTACTATGCCGTCGCTGCCGCCCGCACAGCTGATATCTTCGCCGTTGTAGGGCGATTGCTTGGCCGCGGATGAGGTAACGACCGGGGGATCCGTCAGCGTAATGCCCGGGGTTGTCACGTTGCAGCCGTTCATATCGGTTACCGTCACCGTCCAGGTCTGGGCCACCAGGTTCCGGTACACACCGCTGAGGTTGCCGGTCGTATTCGACAGGTCCTCGTTCAGCTGGTAGGTCAGCGTTCCCGTACCTCCGGCACCCGCCACGGTGATCTCGCCGTCTGCGGAGCCGTTGCAGGAAACATCGCTTCCGTTGTAATCGCTTGTGATGCTATGGGTCTCGCTTACGGCAACCGGATCGACCAGCACTACTGCCGGTGTTACGAATGTACATCCGTTGGCGTCGGTCACCCGGACCGTGTAGCTTCCGCTCGGCAGCCCTGTGTAAATACCGTTCACATCACCTGTTGTATTCGTTGGTATCTCGATCAGTTCGTAGCTCAGGACTCCTGTTCCGCCCGTTGCCGTTGTACGGATCGATCCGTCGCTCAGTCCCGCGCAGCTGATATGCGCCCCGTTGTAATTGCTGATGATGGCCGTGGATGCACTGATGGCCGGCGGATCGTCGACGCTTACCGCGGAAGTGACCACGGAGCATCCGTTCGAATCCGATACCGTTACGGTATAGGAACCCGCATCGAGACCGGTGAACACGCCGTTATCGGCGCCGGTCGTATTCCCCGGATCCTCGTTCAGCACGAAATGCTTGAGTCCCGTTCCGCCGAAGGCGGATACCGTGATCTCCCCGTCGCTCTGGCCGGTGCAGCTGATCTCCGATCCGTTGTAATTACTCGAGACGCTTGCAAAGGCCGAAATCGCCAGTGGATCGTTCAGGGTAACGTACGAGGTCGTTATGGTACAGCCGTTCGAATCGATGACATTCACAGAGTAGGTACCGGCGGTCAAATCCGTGAAAATGCCGGAGGTCTTTCCCGTTACATTGGAAGGATCCTGGACAAGCTGGTATCTCAGTCCCACGCTACCCCCGCTGCCGACCACCGTGATCTCGCCGTCGGCCGCACCGGGGCAGCTGATATCCGCTCCCCCGTGGTCGCTGGTCTTGTTTATCGTGGCGCTGATCTGCGTCGGGTTGTTGAGCGTGACCGGGTTCGAGGTCAGGGTACAGCTGTTCTCGTCGGTTACCCGTACCGTATAGGTCCCGGCTGAAAGTCCCGTGTAAACACCCGTGGCATCCCCGCTGGTGTTGCCCGGGTTCTGGATCAGCAGGTATGTATAGGTCCCCGTGCCGCCTCCCGCTGTGACGGTGATCTCGCCGTCGCTCGAACCGAAGCAGCTCACGTCGCTGCCGTTGTAATCGCTGCTTACAGCATTGACCCCGGTCAGTACCGGCGGTTCGGTGACTGTAACGGACATCGGCGTGATAAAGATACAGCCGTTGGCATCCGTGATCCGGATGGTATAATCGCCAGCGGGCACCCCTGAGAAAATGCCGGTGAATTTACCCGTCAGGTTTCCGGGAATTTCAATAAGCTCGTAGGTCAGGCTTCCGGTTCCGCCGGATGCGCTGACTTCTATCGTTGCGTCGCTCGACCCGTTGCAGCTCACACCGAATCCGTTGTAATCGCTTGTAACTGAATCCGTAGCCGAAATAGCCGTCGGGGCCGTGATGGTTACATTATTGGTATCGGTACAGCCGTTGGCATCCATGATGCCCATGGTATAGGTGCCGGCGCCGAGTGTTCCGAACACGTTCCCTGCGCCGTACCCGCCGCCGTCGATCTCGTACTGGTACGGGGTTGTCCCCCCGGTTCCGCTCACCGTGATCTGCCCGTCCGTAGATCCCGGGCAGCTAATATCCTCACCGTTGTAGTTGCTGGTTACGTTCCCGGTGGCAACCAGTACCGCCGGCTCGTAAATGACCGTATTCGTGCTCAGGGTGATCTGGCATGCAGTCTGTGCTGCATCACGGATTAATACAGTATATGTGTTCGGGGCAACGGAATCGAAGGTATATGCCGGTCCCGCGAACCAGTTCGAACCGCCGTCGATGCTGTACTCGTAGGTCCCGTACCCGCCCGAGGGATTGTCCACGGTGATGGTCCCGTCGTCGTCCCCGTTGCAGGTCACGTTCGTCGTGGAAATATCGGCATCCAGTATGGCCGGCTGGGTGATGGCCAGGGCGGCGTTCAGGGTGACCACGCAGGTTGTGTTGACGTCGTCGCGCATCTTCACGTTGTAGGATTGCGGGCTGAGGTTGGGGAAGTTGCCCGAAGCCTGCCATGTGCTTCCGCCGTTGATGCTGTATTCATAGCCCGTGGTTCCTCCTGTGGGCCCGGTAATATCGATGATCCCGTCGTTGTTATTGAAGCAGGTGACCATGGTCGGGGTCACGGTTGCCGTCATCAGGGCCGGTTCGGTAACCGTCGTCTGCGCCGTGGTGAAGGTGCATCCGTTGGCATCGGTGATCTCCACGGAATAGTCGTCTGCCGGCAGATTGGAGAACACGCCGGAGAACTTGCCGGTGATGTTGGTGGGTATCTCGACCAGTTCGTATTGATAAGCCCCGGTACCGCCGGCTGCCGTTGTGGTGATCACGCCGTCGCTGGCTCCGAAGCAGCTTACGTTCACACCGTTGTAATCGCTGGTAGCCGTAACGCTTCCGCTGATAGCCACCGGCGGGGTAATGGTCACGTCTACCGTATCGGTACACCCGTTGTCATCCATGATGTTCAGGGTGTAGGTCCCGGCTGCGAGTCCCGGGAATACATTGACTCCTCCGTAGCCTCCGCCTTCAAACTCGTACTGGTAGGGCGTCGTTCCGCCGGTACCGGTCAGGGTGATCTGTCCGTCGCTTGACGTGGGACAGCTGATCTGTGCACCGTTGTAGTTGCTGGTTACGTTCCCGGTGGCAACCAGTACCGCCGGCTGGGTGATGGTTGTGGTGGTGCTCAGGGTGATCTGGCATGCGGTCTGTGCGGCATCCCGGATGAGTACCGTATAGGTATTTGGTGCAAGACTGGTAAATGTATACGCCGGTCCCGCGAACCAGTTCGAACCGCCGTCGATGCTGTACTCGTAGGTTCCGTACCCGCCCGAGGGATTGTCCACGGTGATGGTCCCGTCGTCGTCCCCGTTGCAGGTCACGTTCGTCGTGGAAATATCGGCATCCAGTATGGCCGGCTGGGTGATGGCCAGGGCGGCGTTCAGGGTGACCACGCAGGTTGTGTTGACGTCGTCGCGCATCTTCACGTTGTAGGATTGCGGGCTGAGGTTGGGGAAGTTGCCCGAAGCCTGCCATGTGCTTCCGCCGTTGATGCTGTATTCATAGCCCGTGGTTCCTCCTGTGGGCCCGGTAATATCGATGATCCCGTCGTTGTTATTGAAGCAGGTGACCATGGTCGGGGTCACGGTTGCCGTCATCAGGGCCGGTTCGGTAACCGTCGTCTGCGCCGTGGTGAAGGTGCATCCGTTGGCATCGGTGATCTCCACGGAATAGTCGTCTGCCGGCAGATTGGAGAACACGCCGGAGAACTTGCCGGTGATGTTGGTGGGTATCTCGACCAGTTCGTATTGATAAGCCCCGGTACCGCCGGCTGCCGTTGTGGTGATCACGCCGTCGCTGGCTCCGAAGCAGCTTACGTTCAAGCCGTTGTAATCGCTGGTGGCGGCAACGCTTCCGCTGATAGCCACCGGCGGGGTGATGGTCACGTCCGTGGAATCTTTACATCCGTGAGCATCCAGGATTCCCATCTTATAGGTTCCGGCCCCGAGTCCGCTGAAACTGTTCCCGGCCTGGTATGCACCGCCGTCGATGTTATATTGGTACGCAGTGGTTCCACCCGTTCCTGTGACGGTAATGACACCGTCTATGGAAGCGGGACAGGAGATCTGTGCACCGTTATAATTGCTGGTAACTGCACCAGATGCATTTAGGACAGCCGGTTGGGAAACCACGACATCCGACAGGTTAACCACGCATACGGGTGAAGCGGCATCCCTTACCCTGAGGGTATAGGTTCCTGCGCCGACCGTAAAAGTGTTGGCGGCCTGCCATGCACCGGTTCCGTTCGTATCGTATTCGAAGGTACCCGAACCTCCGGCAGCAGTAACGGTAATAACCGCATCCCATTCCCCGTTGCAGGAGACCGGTGTGGTGACCGAACCGCTTCCGGTGATCTGGGTCGGCTGGGTAATGGCTACGTTCCCGTTGACCGTACAGTTGTTTGCATCGGTAATAATGACATAATATGTTGCTGCCGGCATGGCCGAAAGTATGTTGGAGGTGGCTCCGACAATCGGATTGGAGAAACTGGCATCGTAATACCACTGGTACGAGTAGGGAGCCGTTCCCGTCAGCGGATCAACGGTTACCGTTGCTTCACCGTCATTGCCGCCATAACAGGTGACTGGATTGGTCTCTGCAATGGAAGAGATGGCCAGGGCCTCGGGTTCGTCAACCGTAATAGGTGTATGGATATACGTACATCCGCGGGAATCGGTGACTTCGACGGTGTAATCCCCTGCCGCGAGTCCCGAAATGTCTTCATTCGTACTGTTGAATGCACCCGGTCCGCTCCACAGGAAGGTATAGGGTGAAGTGCCGCCTCCGGCAGTGATCGAGATGGATCCGGTGCTTCCGCCGTTACAGAGCGGTTCGACAACGGAATTGACGGCAACCGTGATCGCAGGATTCGGGGTGACGTTCACCACACCCGCCATATCGCGTTCACAGGCGGGAACTGCATTACGGACACTCCTTACATAATACGATCCGGCATAATTATCTTTCCAGGCGATGGAATCCCCGTCTCCGGTCTTGGTAGATACCGGTACGGCGCCGTTAAACAGAGTATAATCCACATCGTTCTCCGAATCGCTCAGGATCAGGGTTACTCCGGTAGTTGCACCATCGCAGTAATACGAAGGTCCGCTGAGAGTGTATATTATGGGCAGAGGATCAACCACGATGGTAACGTTCGCAAGGCCGGCAGCACATCCGGAAACGTTATCCGTGACTTCCAGGTTGTATCCGATGGGTCCGACGAACAATCCCGTGACATCCGGTTCTGCAATCAGGGCATCG
Organism: uncultured Bacteroides sp.; assembly: GCA_964575235.1. Taxonomy (GTDB): domain Bacteria; phylum Bacteroidota; class Bacteroidia; order Bacteroidales; family SM23-62; genus SM23-62. The sequence goes on along the minus strand of CAZNQG010000024.1, from coordinate 14,000 downwards.
CTGAGTCCCAATGCAGGAGTCCACTCGTAGCTATAATCGCCGGAACCGCCTGTAACCGTCGTTCTCAGACTGATTACATCGTTAAGACAGATAGTGGTGTCCGGTGCGGCTGTTGCTGTGGGTGGATTGTATACTGCAATTGGCTTGATAACCGTTTCGCCCACGCAGGGTGTAATCATATCCGTCTGGTAGGTGGTTTCCGTGATCTTCAGGTTGTAGGTACCCACGGAATCCCAGTCGATTGCAATGAAGTTATTGCCGTCTCCACCGGCCTGTATGGTATAATCGACACCTTCCACACCCCCTCCGGTGAGTACTTCGACCTCCCAATCATAATTGTTTCCGGGTGTAAGCGGCACAGAATAAAAATTACCATCGGAATTGATGCACATGGTTGCTTTTCCTCCGCCTCCGATGGCCGGTGTATTCGGACCCCAATCCACAATATAATCCATCTGGTCGATATCCGGAGATACGGGTCCGCCGCCGTCCGGGTCATTTGTTGTCAATGTGAATGTAAATGTGCTAAATACACTGGGTGTACCATAGTCTGACGGATCCAGCTTATAAGTAGCTTCTACATAGAGCGAATCATTTTCATCCGGATCCGGTACTGATTGAGGTACAGACCACGTTTTAGTTTGGCTTATGATGGTTCCAGCACCACTGCTGGTCCAATTAGCATCATTAGCCGCTTTCTTTGCCCATCCGGACAGGTAAAGAAGGGAATCAGACGGTTCACAATCTTCTTTATCTGGTCCGGCGTCTGCAATTGGATTCTGTCCATATATAATTCTCACTGTATCCGTAACGGGCTGACATGGGCCTGGTCCATCTGAATCACCTGATGTCAGAACAATGACCACCTCTCCGAGGTATCCCGCCGTCGGTGTGAATACTGCATCCAACAACACGTTGTCGTATGCTCCGATTGAACCTGCCCCTGCAGTAACAAGGCTCCATGTCCCAGTATTAATAGCGCCTGATACCTCTCCACCAATATTGGCTGTTTCATCCTCTGCTTTAGATATGGCAGCATTGTCTACAGTTACGTAGGTCGGGGGATTTACGGTTACCGTAACCATGTTGCTGTAAACTTCCACTCCGCATGTGCCATCTACAGCTTTACGGTTGAATTTGGTGCTTGCAGTTAGCGGACCATAGGTTAATTCATTATTATCGGAAGCCGGTATTGCCGTCCAGTTACCATCGTTTGGTGTTGCACCAAGTACTTCAGTGTAATACCAGGTATAGGTAATACTACCATCGCCACCAGTTGCGTCAACCGTTGATGTTAATGTATTTGGATTATCTCCATGACAGATGGTATGATCAGTACCAATGGTTCCCGCGAGCATTTCAGGTCTTACAGTAATGGATATGGTATTCGAGTAAACCGTCCCACAGCCATCGCCTGATGTAGTCGCACGTCTGTACTGAGTACTTTCTGTAAGCTGGTTTGTCTCGGTATACGTTAGTGCAGTTGCGCCACCAATATTGGTCCATCCACCAAGCGTTGCATTATTCCATTGCCACTGGTAAGAGAGGACTGTCCCACCGGAAGGACTTACTTCGTTTGTAAATGCATTCGGAATAGTATTATAGCAGATTGTATTAGCTGCACTTCCGACTGTCCCGGGCAGTAGTTCGCCCCATACACTGATTGTGACAACATTTGAGATTACAGATCCACAGCCACTACCTGAAGTAGTTACACGCCTGTAATCAGTAGTTTCAGTAATCGGAGCGCCAGGTGTATAAGTCAGGGTAGTAGCACCAGTAATATTGGTCCACCCCCCTAGAGTTGCATTGTTGTGCTGCCACTGATAGGTCAGACTAACACCACCTGAGGGACTAACATTATTAGTAAAAGCCTGTGGGATTGTGTTGTAACATATATTCAGATCAGGATTGCCGATGACACCTGGATCAAGATCTCCATAAACATTAATGGAGATTACATTGGAATAAACTGTGCCACAACCATCAAGTGATGTTGTGGCCCTGCGGTACTGGGTGCTCTCAGTCAGCTGATTGGTTTCTGTATAGGTAAGTCCGGTTTCCCCGGTGATGTTGGTCCATCCCCCAAGAGAGACAGAGTTATGTTGCCACTGGTATGTGAGTCCTGTTCCCCCTGAAGGACTTACATCATCTGTGAATGCATTGGGTATTGTGTTATAGCAGATATTATTAACTACGGATACGATTGTTCCGCCTAATAGCTCATCCCAGACATTTATCGAAATTATGTTTGAATAAACTGTTCCACATCCATCTGCTGATGTGGTAGCGCGACGATATTCAGTATCCTCTGTTATATTTGCGCTCGGGGTATAAGTAAGACCTGTTTCACCCCCAATCGAAGTCCATACCATAGCTGTCGAAGCAGAGCGGTATTCCCACTGGTAAGTAAGCCCGGTTCCCCCGGACGGACTTACGTCATTGCTAAATGCATTGGGTGTGGTATTGTAGCAAATATTCAAATCTGTGTTTCCTATGGTTCCACCAAGAAGTTCATTGTAAACGTTAATGGTGATCACATTGGAATATACAGTACCACAACCATCACCGGAGGTGGTTTCCCTGCGGTATTGTGTAGTTTCTGTAATGCCACCGGATGGGGAATAAGCCAGGTTAATTTCCCCTGGAATATCTGTCCATCCGCCTAAGGTGGCATTGTTATGTTGCCACTGGTACTGCAGTGCCGTTCCTCCTGTGGGACTGCTGGTGTTTGTGAAGACTTCCGGAGTAGCGTTGTAACAGATATTCAGGTCAGAATTACTGATAGTCCCTGGTGTTAATGGTCCATAAACTGTAATTGAAATTACATTGGAAATCACAGAACCACATCCATCCCCTGAAGTAGTAACTCGACGATACTGGGTATTTTCGGTTAGATTGCTTAATTCAGTATATGTTAAACCGGTTGCGCCACCAATATTGGTCCATCCTCCGAGTGTAGCTGAATTATATTGCCACTGGTATGTAAGGCCTGTACCGCCTGAGGGACTAAAATCATCCGTGAATGGGTTCGGAGTGGTGTTATAACATATATTGTTGTCCAGGCTTCCAATGGTTCCCGGGAGCAACTCATCGTAAACACTAATAGTAATTTCATTGGAAATAACCGTTCCACAGCCAGAACCGGAGGTAGTCACTCTTCGGAAATCCGTATCTTCTGTTAATCCACCAGTTTCTGTATATGTTAACCCGTTCGCGCCGATAATATTCTGCCATCCTCCCAATGTTGTAGAGTTATGTTGCCACTGGTAGGTAAGGGAGACGCCACCCGTAGGACTTGCATCATTAGTAAAAATAGGAGGATTCGTGTTATAGCAAATATTCTGGTCAGCATTTCCAATCGTACCGGGATCCAACTGTCCGTAAACATTGATGGAAATAGTGTTTGAATTTACAGAACCACAACCGTCACCCGATGTTGTAACACGACGATAATCAGTACTTTCTGTGAGGGTAAGAGTCTCAGTAAATGTTAATCCCGTAGCCGGTGGTGCAACATCAGTCCATCCACCCAGGGTAGCATTGTTACGCTGCCACTTGTAGGTTAAGGCAGTTCCTCCTGAAGGACTGGCGACATTTGTGAAAGGATTTGGTGTGGTATTATAGCAGATGTTGTTAACTGCACTTCCGATGGTGCCGCCATCTAGCTGTCCCCAAACATTAATAGAGATGACATTTGAATATTTTGTATCACATTGCAGGTCAGAACTGGTGGCTCTCCTATAGTCCCTGTCCGCTGTAAGCGTAGCTGATTCTGAGTATGTAAGTTGATCTGCACCGCTAATATCGGTCCAGACCATGCCGGTGGATGCATCCCTGTATTGCCATTGGTAGGTCAGGTTCTTCCCACCAGAAGGAGACACATCATTTGTAAAGGCATTGGGGGTGGTATTGTAGCAAATATCATTATCAGAACTGCCTATTGTTCCAGGGTCAACTTCCGGGTATACTGTTACAGTAAAGTTGTCAACTGTGTAATTACACGTTTGGTTGTCCTGTACGAAATAATCCAGTGTATAGACACCTGCAACGGTAGCATTAAATGTTGAATTTACAGAACCTGTTGTGAGAGTCCAGTTTGCGAGAGGAGGTTCTTTGGTCCATGTATGTGTTGGATACACTCCTGAACCACCGGTTGGATTACCAGTAAGGGTCAGGTCTTTATTGACACAGATTTCGGCCGGATCAGGTGTAATGGTAGCTGTAACTGCACTGACTGTAATCACAATTTGAACAGCAGCCTGGCAGGTAACATTATCGGTTACGGTACAGGTAAGCCTGTAATCACCCTGTGATATTGCATTGAAGGTAGGAGTTGCGGAGTTTACATCATCGAGTACCGTATTTGCCGCAATCGGTATATAGCCTCCTCCTAATCCATCGTCATATTCAGCGGTCCAAACCCTGGATTGGAAACTTCCTCCCGTATAAGTTTCATTTGTAGACAGGTTAAGGTTGATACCGGAGCAGACACCAGCCGTTGCACCCTGATCGATTGTGATTTCCGGTCCCGAAACAATTACATCAAGTCCATCGGTGGCTTCACAACCATAATTATCAGTAACAGTGTAAAGGAGTGTATACGTTCCTGGCGTTCCAGTATTGAAAACTACGTCATCAACGGTTGTATTGTCAAGAGGTCCTGTATCGCCACTCCATATGGTAGATGAGAGTGGTCTTGTTCCGGCTGCAGCCTGTCCATTGAGCCCAAGATCTGTATTAACACAAATAGACTGGTTTCCAGCCGGAAGTATTGTTGTCGTCGGATTTTGCAGTCGCTGAGCGTCAACATTTGCCTGCGCTGTACACGAGGCAGGACCGGATGTTGGAACAAAGGCATCGGTTACAGTCAATGTATATGTATGCGATCCTATCGGAACCGGACGAGTCACATTATCCCCTGAGAAATCATCCCCAGTGCCATTAGTCCAGTCATAGGTATATGGAACTGTACCTCCAGAGGGAGTCCCATCGAATGTAAACTGTCCACCTTCACAAACGATCCCGTCCTGGCTGGCATCGTCGTCTGTAACAGAAGCTGTGGTCGAAAGAGCATTGTTTACGTTAATCGTTTCGATAGTGCTAGCTACTTCGGTACAAACTCCATTCTTTACATATACGCGGTACCTGTGGTCTCCTCCGGTCGATGAGGCGGGAGGATCATAACTTGTGCCAGTTCCTCCAACCGTTGTCCATGATCCGGAATTTATACTTCTTTCCCATCTCTGAATGGTTCCGGTATGCCCAGCCAGACTAAGTGCGGGCGGATCAATATTGTTACATACATCTGTACCTCCTGATACAGTGCCACCAACAGAAGTTGCATCAACTGTTATAATAGATTCTGCACTAAATTCAGAAGCACATTCCCCACTCTTAACTTCAGCCCGGTACATATAATTCCCTGGAGTATTTAACGTAGGACTTTCATATGTGATTTGTCCTGCAGTACCTCCTATTGGATTCCAAGAACTACCATCGTGAAACCACCACTGAACAACATCACCTGTTTGCCCAGAAAGCATTAAAGTCCCTGATGTAGATCCCTGACAGATCGTACGATCAGGAGTTACGGCACCTCCAACTGTCAGTATATCAATAACAACAGGAACTGAATTTCCAGCTATAACATTACATGTACCGTAATCCAATCGGACTCGGTAGTTATGTGTTCCAGGAAAATGTTGAGCATCGGTGTTCGGTAAATTAATTATCTCAGGATCACCGGTAACATTTTGCCAATTTAAGGCATTGATCCAACCACCTATTTGGTTAATTTGAATTTGGAGTCTGATTCGGGTTGCCTTATGCCCTGTAAGATTGAATTGAAGATCTGTGTCCTCACACACTTGTCCATCAGTTGCAGTAAGAGTACCTGGTACAGGCACTGGATCAACAGGAACAGTAATTGTAAAATCATTCCCTTGACAACTTGAAGTAGCAGGACCTGTTGGTATGATAGTATATACAACATCAATCTGTGAAGGACCTGTGTTATTAGGTGAATCATCAATTATACCAAAGCCACTTGATCCATTATCACCAGACCAGGTGAATGAACAACCTGGTACATCAGTATATGTTTGTGGGTTAATATTTAATGTTGTATTATGACATACTGCCCCTAATGATGTACTTGTACCTACAGGGATTGGATTTATATCAACAATTAACTGAACAGGAGTACTTGTGCATGAGACTGGAGGATTGATATATTCAAGGATAACAGAAACAGTCATATCATTGGATGGATTTCCATCTGCAGTCACTGTAATTTCTTTTGTATTTTGACCGCCTGTAATTGCCCCATTTATTACAGACCATACATAATGTGTTGGTCCTCCTACAGTCATAATTGGTGCATCCGAGGGTAGAGAGTAGGTAAGTGAATTTTCATTAGAACATACTTCATTTTTCCCTGTTATGATATCTGAAATTGTTAAGGCTTCACGAATAGTGAGTGTTATAGAGTCTGGTTCACCAAGACATGTACTCCCGCCTCCGATTTCTCGTAACCAGTAAGTGTAAACACCTGCTATTATTAATCCAGGATCATAGGAATTACCTGTAGCTACTTCATGAATTGGATCAAGATCTCTATCATCATACCAGTGTAAAGTGCCAGGACCATTTGGAGTTGCTGTTAAATTTGAAGATGAACCCGAGCAGATAGTTTTATCCGAAACGTCAGGTGGAGGTGGAGCATCAATAAGTTCAATATATGAAGTAATTTCTATTGGGTCGTCAGAAAATCCTAAATACCAGAATGGACCATAAGGATTACAAGGACTCCAATTCCTAAGTTTAACTTCAAAACGGTCTCCAAATACATCATTTACAAAATCACCACTGTGAATTATAGGATAGGTCATAGTATCTGCATTGGCCGCTGGCTCGGGAATTTCTATGACAGGCCCTTCAAAAAACCCACTCGGAGTTGTATACGGTGCAACTGTATTACCAGTATAAGGATCCACAGTAAATGGTTCAGGAATTGGGTCACCATTGTTATCGGTTATTTGAACGAGTGTACCATATACATCTATAAATACATTTGGTATTCTATTGCCTCCATTTTCATTAGTTCCATAGACGAATTGGACATTTCTCTTCTGTTCATTCGGCATATCTATTTCGACATTCGGATTGCAATTAAACTCAGATATATCTTCAAATTGAAAATTAATATCTTCACCGACGCAGAAATAAGTTCTTAAATCACTGATAGGTGGATCAAGAATAAAATTACCACCTAGTGGTTCATTATCAAGCCTATAATTTGGAAACTGAACATTTTGGGAATATTGCCCAGCACACTGAAAAAATGGTTGAATCCCACTTGATGTAACAACTAACCGTCCTTGTGGCGTCCAGGTACATACATCAATATCATCTGGATAACTAAAATTTGGTGATATCATTCTAAATCTACCTGATCCCTCACCATTTATCTCCTCCATGGGATAATAGTCATTAGATGAAGCTGGATCATTCCAAAAAACACGAGTAATAATTCTATTAGTATCGAAATGAATGCTATTTCTTGCATTTTGCTTGAACTCATATTCAAATGATATACTTACTGTGACTGGAGAGCAAATATTATTATCTTCAATGCCACTCTTTCGATAAGTCGTTAAATAACTACAATCTAGGATGATATTGTTTACAGCAGTATCAGGACCAAAACTTGCAAGTGGTAATCCCCCACCTGTAACGCCCCCAAGCGCATCATCATATTCAACAGTTACTGATTTTCGGTCAAAATAATCGATTATTGTTGCAAGTTGAAACAAAAGTTTATTTCCTGATGGTGAGGGTGGAGCAAAAATGACTGAAGATCCACCAACCTTTATTGTCCAACCGGCTGTACCTGCTGGAATTACAGGCATATTAAATTCAATCTCAATTAAATCTTGATTTTCATTAGTAAATGTAATTGGGTAAATATTATTTGGAGGATCTTTCGAGATAAGTTGCGGTTGAGATTGTGCTTTTGTTGAAGAAAATACAATTACAACTACTAGAAAGATTATTTTAAAGCCAAGCTTTTTACCAAAATTTGGTTTCATGGGCTGTATATTTACAATTCAATTAACATAGATGCATAATGAATCTATGATATGACCAATAAGTCATGGAATTGGTTGCACATATTTCATTTGAACAGAAATTAAAAACTGATAATAATATTATGACCTCCTACCGGCATTAGCTACACTCTGAAGTAGAGATTTCGGGCTTCAATTTTTCATTTTCAATGAACTCTTCAGGTGTCAAATCTCCCAATGAGCTATGAGGCCGGAATGAGTTATATTCCTCCTGCCATCTTACAATCTTTTCTGCAGCATCATCCAGGGAAAGAAACCAATAAGTATTTAAACATTCATCCTTGAAGCTGCCATTAAAAGATTCAATATACGGATTATCTGTTGGTTTTCCTGGCCTTGAGAAGTCTAATGTAACATTATTATCATATGCCCATAGATCCAGATCCCTGGAAATAAACTCACTTCCATTATCCACCTGTATCCTCTGAGGGATTTGTTCTTTTTGTGTTTTCAGATAATCTAGAATATGCACTACATCCGCTCCTTTTATGGACTGATCTGCGTGAATGGCCATGCATTTACGACTATAATTATCCACCAGAGTTAAGGCCCTGAATCGATGCCCATTAAAGAGCTGATCTGAAAGTAGAGTAGAGAAGGGAGAGCGCGCCTGTCAGCCATAGGGCTGATGGTTTCGCTCGCCCTCTCTACGAACCGGACGTGCACCTTTCGTTATGCATCCGGCTCTCCAGGAATCAAAGTGAAATTAGCAGGTTTCATCGACATACCTCTTCGACACGGGTACCAGACTCAGCCTGACGAAGTGCAAATACAATCTGCTGCTTTGTGAATTTTGATCTCTTCATTGCAATTTCTTTATCAGTTTAAGTGTATCAGAAATTGCCCGATTTTCTAGTTTGGATAGTAGCGGGGGGAGGTCATTCACTTGCTAATATGAATCTGGCAAAGCATATTTCAATTGTTTCTTTTTTGGCAATTATTATAAACTAATAGAGATTAGATAAGTAACAAATGTAACTTCTTCCACCAAATTATATTTATGCTTATTACTTGTTATTATTTAATGGAATAAGCTAATTTAATGCGACTGATTCTATATTTCAAAGCTTCCTTAAGTTTAGGAGTTGAGTTATATGTAGCTAATTCATCATTATTTGGCATAAAATTAGAGTATCCAGAATCAAGTAAATCAAGTGCACTAATCATTAATTTTGGAGCTATTTCGTAATTTTTAGTTACTAATGTTCGAAAAGTATCTCGATTTTGAACAGGATAGATTTCCTGTAATATTATATCCCCTGAGTCAATTCCTTCTTCAACAAAATGAATTGAAACCCCTGTTTCAGGTTCATTCCTGTATAATACCCAGAAGGTTGCTAATCTTCCCCGATTTCTTGGCAATATAGCATTATGTCTATTCAATGTTCCCAATTTTGGGATATTAAATAGTTCACTTTTTAAAATATTTTGAGATTGATTAATAATAACATCAAGGTCAAGTTTTTTTAAATATTCTATGAATGCTCTAGAGTTAGGAGATTTTATTCGTTTAGACTCTATTCCCATTTTATTTGCATAAGTTGTTATTGAGGGATCAGAGACTAATTTAAACTTGCTGAGTGTTTTCTTTAATCTAAATATTATAGTTATCAAGGTATTTCGCATAAAAAATGGTATACCCATAATTAGTAAAAGTGAAATCAAATATAATAGTTTTGATTTGTTTTTATTTATACTCATTCTATTGCCTTTTGTTGTAGCTAGACCGACAATTTCATATTTTTTATGTATAAGCAAGTACTTAATGAAAGGAATGGTAAATACTGGTTCATCCATTGTAAGAATATATATTTTCATATCTGTTTATGTTTTTGACAATAATCTTTTAATGTGAGAAAACTATAATTCTTGCTGATATAAAACTGAATTTCTCTTTCGTACAATTGAATTGCCCTGATCCCAAGGTTTCTTGTTTTAAGTTTACTACGGATGAAATCTTTCACTAGGAATGAGAAATAATTGTTAGTTCTTTTCGATATAATCCTTGGTTGTATTGATTCATCAATTAATTCGTTTGGATGAATATCAAATACGACAGGTTTACTATTAAGTTTATGTGTTTCAAAATGAAGTAATGAATGCTGAATCTTGGTTAATCTGGGGAAAATTCGCATAGTTGTTCCAATATATGGAAATAGTGTAGCAGAAAGGGGAATTTCGATAACTCCATTAGTACCTTTTTTAAATAGTGTATCTACTCTAGTTTTATATGGTACTCTGGGGGCGCTTAACCATTTAATTTTTTGGATACTACCAAATGAGAAAAAAGCATCAAAACGAGTAGAAGCTACCGAACTATCAATTTTATATCCTGTTTCCACCAAAGCGGCTGGAGTATATTTATTAACACGTAATGCTGGTGACCTGAAGCTTATTACTTCATTACCAGATAAATCCTCTAAAATCTTTTTTGATTCGCTCAGGTGTTTGATTTGATTTTGAAGATCCATTTTATCTAAGCTATCCTCAATGTTATGAGATAATGCATGAGATCCTACCTCATGTCCATAAGGAAGTATCATTTTTACTATAGCAGGATATAATTTTGCAATATATCCGGTAAAAAAAAATGTAGACTTAATGTTATATTTCTCATAAATATCCAACAGTATAGGCATTCCTTCTTTTAATACTTTGTACCCAGTTTGATCTCTTAAAGTATTGAACCAAATAGAAGTGGTTTCAACATCGTTAGTGAATAGACAGATCGTTTCTTTCAAATTATGTAAGTATGCGATATAAAAGTTTTACAATAGATCGTTTACGATAGAAATTAAAATAATACAAATTATTATTATATAGAGATTTATGATTTTGAACTTATTCTGACTTTGGAGAATGATTTATGTATCTATTTAAAGGAATTTTGATATAAACTGTTTTGTCTTATTTTGTTGTAACTATTTGGATAATTTTCAAGAAACCAAGTTAAAAACAACGTTATATCTATATAATTGAATTTCATTTTTTGGGATTTCTCTCTTCCTTCAGCTATTATTCCTTTTTTATGAGATAACAATTCAATGATTGATAAGATTTTTTTTTCATTGGTTTCATGAAACAACAATCCACTATTTTGGGCTTCCTTAAGATATCCCATTAAGGGTAAATTATTAGTATAAATAACATGAGTACCCAAATATGAAGCTTCTGATGCCATTGTACCACTCTCCGATATAACAAAGGTTGCATAATAGAGAACATCATGAATTCTTCCTGGTGGAATGTTTAGTGCATATCTTCTATATTCAGCAGGTAGTGCATATTCTGAAGATATAAAAACTTTGAATTTTTTAGATACTGTTTTAATAAGTTGAAGTTTAAAATCATTATTCAGCCCAATGTAACCTATATCATGGTAAGCTTGCCAAGAGATGAATCTTATTAGAACATACTTGTCAGAGTCCTGTAATCCTAATAAACTTTTAATAGATTGTTTAGGGGAATAATAATTTGGGTGTAAGTAGAGCCCCTCAATTAAATTATTTAATTTAATTCCTTTGAGTCCAATGTTTTCATAATAAGTATTAGGTACAAAAACAATTGTGGAGAAAGGGTAAACAAAGAAATTTAGGACCTTATGCGAATGTTCAGTATCATTAAGTGTAATTGTCGTCCTATTTAGTAACCAGCCAACATGAGCAGGATAACCAGTTGAAAATGAAATAAATATATCAATTTTATGTTTTATGCCTAATATTAACATTTGGATATCAGCTTTGAAAGTGTAGAGAACTTTCCCTAATAAGTTATTACCACCTTTACCTCGTTTAATATATGGTATTTTATAATGATCTAATAAATTAAATATAAGATTTCTATTTCGTGCTACAACAATTACATTATGATTGTCTTTGATGAGATTCTTTATAAGATTACGGAAGTAATGAACATGCGCAGGATGCCCTATATCAAATAAGTAATTCATAATGTGTTTCTACTGGAATATCTCAATCTTACCAACATATAAATATTATAGAATATTGATTATAAATAGAATAATATTATTCGTATTATGAATAGTAAAAAATTTTAAGAAATTATTTCTGCAAGTAAATGTTCCCATTCTTTCATTAGAAAATCAAGAGAAGATTTCTTAGAATATTCAAATGCACTTTTAAAAGCGTTCTTACTTAATTGATTGTATATTTTGCTGTTATTAAGGATTTTTAAAGTGTATTTACAAAATTCTGATATATTATATGGTGTAACTAAAAATCCATTTTCACCATGATGAACAATATCTGGTATATCATTAATTGCAGGGGTTACAACAGGAAGACCACAATACATCGCTTCAATAATAGCCATTGGTAATCCTTCTGATTCTGATGTTAAAAGGAACATCTTCGAATTTTGAAGATGATAATAAACATCTTTCTGATAATCGAAGAAATGAATGGTTTCATCCAATCCTCGATTTTTTACTTCTAATTTCAATTTATCGCGCATTGGTCCATCTCCAACTATTTTGCACTTTAGATTTGATATTTGTTTGCTAACTCGGCTGATAATCTCGATGAATAGATCTAGTCTTTTTAATTCCCTTAGATATCCAACGAAGATTATATCATATTTTTTGGTTTCCGAGATAATTGGTTTTCTATCAATTTTAAAATAATTACTAAGAACTAAGATTTTATTTTTTTTAATTCCTCGTGTTTGGAGTGATTTTTTGCTATTCTCTCCTCTAACAACAATTTTATTTCCTAATGAAAGTCTTCTAAAATCTTTCTTGGACTCAATGATTCTTTTTAAGTCCGTACCGGTTAAGAAATGAACTACAGGTATTCCAATGATTTTTTGTATAATACTAGTAATTAATCCATAAGGGTAGAAATATATACTTATTATAAGATCAATCTTATTATTTATACCTAATAATAAAATTTTAATGAAGGAATAGATAAAAAATAACTTTTTAGGTAGATATTTTAATATTTTAGAGTATTTGATTTTGTATTGGTATACATTTGGTATACAATTAGTAGCACGATATAAATAAACTAGACTTATATCATCTAAAGCAATAATTGGTTCTACTTTTGAATTAAATTTTGAATCTGCTAAAGCACCAAATATACCAACCTTATAATTTAACATTATTGTAACTTTTGCCAACCCTCGAGGTTAAAATTTGGAAAAGATTTTGTAATTAACTCTGAAGTCCTGCATATTCTTTTTGCTGGGATACCTGCATATACCTCGCCAGGTGGGATATCATCATTTACTAAAGTTAACGCACCAATTATAGAATTATCACCAATAGTTACACCGGGCATAATTACACTATTTACTCCAATGAATACATTGTTACCAATCTTTACATCTAAAGAAATACGTTTAGATCCAAATTGCTCCCAAATACCTAAAGGGCCACCTCTATGTGTATCTGTATGGTTTAAAATTACAACGTTTCTAGTGATGTAACAGTTATTCCCAATAGATATATTACTCCCAGAATGCTTATCAATGTATGCATTACTCGAAATAAAAGTGTTTTTACCAATAATTATACCTTTACTTCTATAGTTTAGTAATCTATATTTTCTTATTAATCGATTAACAATTTTTAGCATTTTAAAGTATTACATAGGGATATTCGTAAAATAGACAACTTTTCCAAAAGTCAGGATCCTTGACCATAATTCCGGCCGGATATTTTGGATTCCGGTTGTGGATTCTGTGTTTTTTCATCAAAGTGTGATTGGTTCTGGACGATTTGGAGATACCAATCCCGTCTAACCTTCATTAAGTCAGTCCTTTCAGTACCTATGCTGCTAACTCGAGTAGTTTTTCCTGTGCCAGGCGTTTTGCGATCCTGACAGCATTGGCTGTATGAACACC
>CAZNQG010000023.1:0-36348 GCA_964575235.1 uncultured Bacteroides sp. | reverse complement strand
ATTACCTGAAGCTTAGGTCGGACCGGGGACAGATCATCCGGCAGATCGTTATACAGTAGAATAAGGTCTCTGCCTAAAAGAAAAGCCCTGTGGTACGTATAGACCCACAGGGCTCTTTTTATCAATGTCCTTGCGTATAGGGCGCTAAATGGCAACCATACGGAATGGAAGACCGGTGATGGATTCGTAGTTTTCGCCGGCTTCCAGGATATCCTCATCGTCATCCTCATAGAACCAGTTAACGACCATATCCTTATTTGCCTTATGAATGGGCGCCAGTGCACGGAATACCTCCAGTATGCTCTTGGAGGAACTGGTATTGAAATGTTCAAGATGGACGTTTACTACGGTTTTTTCAGCCGGGTTCTGCACATACTCGTCAACCCATGCCACCAGCGGTCTGTAAAAATCAAGCGTATTCTCAGGATTTGACCTGCCCTTTATCTCAAGCAGACCCTGCTCGCTGTTAAACTCAATGCTCGGAGTTTTCGGGGTTGCCTGACGGGAAATTGGTTCCATGGCAATTCAATTTTTCTTTCGTAGGTGAAAGTTATGAATTTAATTCCTAAATCCAAGTATTACTTACGAACATACTGATATATTCTCTTCTTATCCATCAGACGGAAGTATGCCTATTGAAAGCACGGACTAAATGTTCAAATAAAACATGAATAGCTGCAATTCAATGCATTAACTCAAATACAGCACATCCCGGGATTCAACGGCACCACATTATGCTTACATATGAAAGCATGCTTCCGGCCGGCTCACTCGGGATGGATGACCCGGTCACGGATGTTGCCGATTTGTTCGGCCAGATCTGTAAAAGCCCGGCATTCGGTTATATTCCCGGTATTGATCCCTGCCATCACATCCTTGTTGTTCAGTTCCAGGTAGATATGCTTCAGGTCCTTCCATGTACTCCGCACCCGCCATGTCCAGGGCTGCTGATATCATGATTCGTGTGATTTTCATATGTATCAGGTAAGTATTGAAAGCAGACAACCCGGAATAATAATTATATTTAAAGCTGCAAGCCTTGCCCGTTGAAAGCTCTAGGACAGTACATCATCGATTTCAGCAATTTCATCTGGGGAACCCCCCTGCTCGTGCTCCTGTTGGGAGGGGGACTGTTTTTCCTGATTTACTCCAGGATGATCCCCTTCCGGTACATCGGGCATGCCATCCGGATCATACGGGGCCGCTACGACGATCCCTCTGAACCCGGGCAGATCAACCATTACCAGGCCCTGTCCACAGCCCTTTCCGGCACGGTTGGGATGGGGAACGTAAGCGGGGTGGCGGTCGCCATCACCACGGGGGGACCTGGGGCCATTTTCTGGATGTGGATATCGGCCCTGATGGGCGTGGCCACAAAATTTTTTACCTGCTCCCTGGCCGTGATGTACCGCGGAAGGGATTCGGCCGGGGAGCTGCAGGGGGGACCTATGTATTTCATTACCGAGGGACTGGGCAGAAACTGGAAACCGCTTGCGATTTTCTTTTCCCTTGCGGGCATGGTAGGCGTCTCTCCCATGTTCCAGGCTAACCAGCTCACACAGGTCATAGGCGATGTCATCCTGGAACCGAACGGTATACAGACGGGTTACCAGACAAGGCTGATTACAGGGATCCTGTTAACCCTCGTTGTTTCGGTGGTCATTTTTGGCGGCATTAAGCGGATAGGGAAGGTGGCCGGCAGCCTGGTACCCGTCATGGTCCTGCTTTACATAGCATCCGTAATCTTCATTATTTTCTCTCAACCGGACCGCATCCTTCCCGGATTCCGGACCATATTCGAGGATGCGTTCAGCGGAGAGGCTGTCCTGGGCGGGGCCCTGGGCTCGCTGGTCATAGAAGGGGTCAGGAGAGCGGCGTTTTCAAACGAAGCGGGGATCGGGACCGCTCCCATGGCCCACGGGGCCGCCAGGACATCCGAGCCCATCCGTGAGGGACTGGTGGCCATGCTGGGTCCCATGGTCGATACGCTGCTGATATGCACCATGACGGCCCTTGCCATCATCATGACAGGCGTATGGGCAGATTCCTCCAGGGACGGGATATCCGTTACGGTCCATGCTTTCGAGACGGCCATGCCCGGGATCGGACCGTACATTCTCATCCTCTGCGTCAGCGTATTCGCGGTTACTTCTCTTTTTGCCTTTCCATACTACGGGGCAAAATGCTTCGGATTTGTCTTCGGGGCCGGGTACAGGGTCATCTACAGCATACTTTATGTCATCTCTATAAGCATCGGGGCCGTGGGTACGCTCAGGGTGGTCATCAGCATTTTCGACAGCGCCTATGCCCTGATGGCTTTCCCAACCATGCTGTCCGCCATACTGCTCTCTCCGGGCGTGGTCCGTGAAAGCAGGAGGTATTTCAGGAATTATCACGCAATCAAAACCAGTAATAAGCACAAGAAGCCATAGAAGTAGTCAATCTTCCCCTGGGTGCAAGCATTGAAATCTCCGGCATCGCCGGCAAAAAGATGACAAGAATCACCCCTATGGTAATACAAACAAAGTAAAATATGCATTATCTTGGCATTCATGGAGGAGGTCATCAAATCGACAGACACCAGGATCAGTACGATAAGGCTTTACCGCAGCGGCATCATGCACCAGACCTATGAAGATAAAGCAGAGATTTTCATGAAGGACAGTTCTGCAGAAATGGAAATCTATAAAACGGAGTATTGCAACGGGCAGCGCCGGCCCATCCTGGTCGATATAACCAACCTGAAGTCCGTCAGCAAAGAATCCAGGGGGATCTATTCAAGTCCCGAAACGGCCAGGTTTCTGTCCGCCGCCGCACTCCTGGTAGGCAACCCGGTAAGCAGGATCATAGGCAATTTTTACCTTGGCATCAACAAAACCAGCATACCCGTCAAGATCTTCACCAGGAAGAACGATGCAGTGTCCTGGCTCAAAACCTTTCTTGAAGGGCCTAATCCTTAGAGCATGAACAGGGAGGATCCGCGTATCAATAAAATATTCAAGGCAATCCAGAGGATCGCCTCGGGAAAATTCAGGACAAAGATCCGGATTTCGGAAGCCCTGGATGAAATCGACGGCATTGCCACGGGGATCAACATGCTCGCCGAGGAACTCCAGCTCCAGATGGATAAATACAGGGGGGAAAACAGGAAGCTCACGAAGACCATCAACCAGCTCAAAGAGGTAAAGCTGGAACTGTCGCAATCGGAAGAGTTGTTCTGGCAGGTCTTCCAGACAAGCCCGGACGGGATCAGCCTCAGCCGGATAGCAGACGGGGTGTTCGTCGAGGTCAACCGGAGTTTCGAGGAAATGACCGGTTATTCCAGGAAAGAGCTTATCGGACATTCGGTATTTGATTTCGAAATGTGGGTAAACAAGAAGGAACGGGAGCGGATGATCCGGGTCCTGAAGCAGAAGGGATCCTATTCAAACCTGGAATCCGATTACAAGATAAAGAAAGGGGGCGTTCAGCGGGGACTTATCTCCGCCTCCATCATGAATATCAACGGGGAACCCCATATCCTGAGCATCAGCAGGAACGTCACCAGCCTCCGGGAGGCCGAGCGCAACCTGCAGGTTTCCCAGAAGAAATACCAGGAACTGATCCAGCTCTCTCCCGACGGCATCATCCTGATCGATCATAAGGGAAGGATTGAAATGGCCAACTCCTCGTTCCTCCGGATCACCGGTATGAAGGCTTCGGAGGTACGCGGGCTCCATTTCTCGGAGTTCAGGGGCCTGAACAGGAAAGAAAAAATAGCGGCCGACAGGACGTTCAAAAGCCTGATGCAGGGCAAAAAAGCCGGATCCCTGGAAATACGATTCCAGAACCGGTCTGGGGAAATAAGGTACATAGAAGTACTTACCAAGTCTATGAAGCAGGAGGGCCGGATCACTGGTATCCAGGCAGTTGTGCGGGATATTACGGACAGGATACGTGCCATGGAGAGCATGAAAGCCTCCGAAATCCAGTACCGTACCTCGATGGACGCCATCCATGACAGCATCTGTCTCGTGGACAGGGACCTGAATATCCTGCTCGCGAATGAGACGCTAAAACTTCAGTTGGCCAATCTCGGTCTGCCATCGGAAACCGTCGAAAAAAAGGTCATGGATGCTTTCCCCTTCCTGGATTCTTCCATTACCGAGGAATATCGCCGGGTTTTCAGAACGGGGAATACCCTTGAAAAAGAACAGAATTACAGAATCGCAGACCACCAGATAACCTATACCATACGGCTCATACCCATCCTTGAGAAAAATCAAATCACACGGGTTCTGACCATAATCCAGGATATTACAGAGAGAAAGAAAGCGGAGGATGTACAGAAAATCATGTACAACATTTCCAATGCTGTGAACCTTACCCGAAGCCTGAATGACCTTTTTGTGAGGATACAGGATGAGCTTGGGAAAATATTCGATACACGGAACTTTTTCATCGCCCTTTACAACAAGGAGGACGACACGCTTTCACTGCCTTTTTTTGTGGATGAAAAAGATGCATTTGATTCCTTCCCGGCCAAAAAGACCCTGACCGGATACATGATCCGCAACGACCGGCCGATATTGATGAAAGACCGCGACATCGACAAGCTGGTCAGGGCCGGGGAGATTGAAAACGTCGGAACCCCCAGCAAGATCTGGCTGGGTGTACCCCTCAAGCTCAAGGAGGAGATCATCGGCGCGCTCGTTGTACAGAACTATGAGGACGAAAGGGCCTACACCGAGAAAGACCTTGAGATCCTACAGTTCGTTTCTTCCCAGATCAGCCTCTCCATTGAAACAAGAAGGGCACACGACGAAGTCCAGGTCGAGAAAGCTTATTTCGAGCAGCTTTTCGACGGTTCGCCCGAAACCATTGTACTGACAGACAACGACGGCAAGCTCCTAAAAGTGAACGGGGAATTCGAGAGGCTTTTCGGTTACACCCCCGGCGAAGTGCTCGGCAAATACATCGATGAGCTGATCGTACCTGAAGAACTGGGTCAGGAGGCCAGGGACATCTCACGGAAAGCAGCGAAAGGCAAAAGGATCCTTACCGAATCCATTCGCCGGCACAAGGATGGAAGACGCATACACGTTTCGGTGCTCGGAACCCCCATTGAAATCGGAGGTGGACAGGTGGCGGTGCTGGGCATCTACCGTGATATCACGGACCGTAAAAATGCGGAGATCGCGCTGCGGGACAGCGAGGAAAAATTGCGGAACATCCTCTATTCCTCGCCCGATGCCATTACGGTGTCGGATCTCAGGGGATACATCACCGAATGCAACCAGGCAGCCCTGGACATATTCGAATGCGAAAACGAGAAGGACCTGGTGGGCAAGAACGCCAACCAGTTTGTCCCCCCCGGCAGCAGAAATGAAGGTGTGAAGGCTTTAAAAAAGGTCCTTAGAAAAGGCCATGTGAAAAACCTCGAGTTTGAAGTCATTACCCTCAAGGGAACGCATATTTTCGTGGACCTGTCCGCAAGCATTATCCGGGACACCAACGGAAAACCCATTGGCATTGCTGCCATCACCCAGGACATTACCGAACGAAAAGCATATGAAAAGGACCTCCGGATGGCCAAGGAGAAGGCTGAGGAATCGGACCTGCTGAAGTCCGCCTTCCTCGCGAATATGTCGCACGAGATCCGGACACCGATGAATGCCATCCTCGGTTTCTCGGAGCTTTTAAAAGCCGAAGGCCTGGCCCGGGAGGCTAGGGATGAATACATAAAGATCATCAGCAGCAAAGGCAACGAACTGATGCTGATCATAAACGACATCATCGATATTTCAAAAATCGAGGCGGGAGACATCAAGGTAAGCCTCCAGGATATGCCCCTGAACGGATTCATCAAGGAACTCTTCAAGGAAATCAGCGGGGAAAAGAGCCTGATGAACAAGGATGAGATCCAGCTCCGGCTGAAACTTCCGGAGAAAGACAATCCCGTTATCCGCACCGATCCATCGCGACTCAGACAGGTCCTGAACAACCTGGTCAACAACGCACTAAAATTCACCCATGAGGGATTTGTTGAAATGGGTTACTACATCGAGGAACAAAAGGTAATCTTTTATATCCGTGATACGGGCATCGGCATTGCAGAAGACAAAAAGAAAATTATCTTCGACCGCTTCAGGCAGGTCGATGAATCGATAAACTCGGAGTTCGGTGGCACCGGATTGGGACTTGCCATTTCACGGCACCTGATAACCCTGCTTGGCGGTGAAATATGGATGGAATCCATTCTCGGGCAGGGCTCCACATTCTATTTCAACCTGCCTTTGCTTAAAAATTACCCGAAGAAAGCGGAGGCCGGGGAGGCCGGGGACCTGGAATTCATCGAAAACGACCTGATCGACCTGTCCGGTAAAAAGATCATCGTCGCCGAAGATGATTCGGCAAACTACCTGTTCATTGAATCCTTCCTGAAGCGTGCCAATTCCGAGGTTATTTGGGCCAGGGACGGACAGCAGCTGGTGGAAATTTTCAAAGAGAATCCTTCGGTCGACCTGATTCTGGTGGACCTGAGAATGCCGGTGCTGAATGGCATCGATGCCACGAAGATCATACGCAAGTCCAATCCCAACCTGCCGGTCATTGCCATTACGGCTTACGCCTTCACAGATGACCGTGAAAGATCGATCCAGGCCGGTTGCAATGCATTTCTGTCAAAACCCGTCAAGATCGAAGAGCTTTCCGAAACCATTGCCAGGTGCCTGGTACAGGCATGATATTTTCTTTATTCTGCCCGGGTAATCCTACTCCGTTTCAATCCATCAAACACCTCTGGAAAGATATAATTGAGTCCGTTGCCGGCACGGACCAGGATTTCACCGAAGTTAGCCTTGGCAGGGCTATCCTGCTCCTTTCCATTCCCATGGTGCTGGAGATGGTCATGGAGTCGGTATTTGCAGTTGTTGACATATTCTTTGTATCAAAGCTCGGAGCCCATGCCGTTGCCACGGTGGGCATTACCGAGTCGCTCATGACCATTGTCTACGCAATCGGGGCAGGGCTTTCGGTGGGAACCACAGCCCTGGTTTCACGGAGGACCGGTGAAAAAAACCGGGAAGGGGCCTCCGTGGTTGCCTTTCAGGCCATTCTTACGGGACTGGTTATTTCTATGGTTATCGCCGTTCCCGGCGCCCTGCTTGCATCACACCTGCTCGAAATCATGGGTGCAGAGGACCGCATGATCCGGGATGGCTTCATGTACACGTCAATCATGCTGGGCAGCAACGGTATTATCATGCTGCTTTTCATTATCAATGCCGTTTTCCGCAGTGCAGGCGATGCGGCCATCTCCATGCGTGTCCTCTGGCTCGCAAACCTGATCAACATCCTCCTGGATCCGCTGCTGATCCTCGGAATCGGTCCCTTCCCGGAACTGGGCATCCGGGGAGCGGCCATAGCAACGGCAACGGGAAGGGGGATCGGAGTGGCATACCAGCTATGGCTGCTTTTTAACGGAAAGGGAAGGGTTCGCCTTAAAACAAGGCACCTCTTTGTACAGATCCGGGTCCTGTTCGCATTGGTCCGCCTTTCGCTCGGGGGAATAGGTCAGTCCCTCATCGCCACCATAAGCTGGATCGGACTGGTCCGGATTATTTCCGAGTTCGGAAGCGGGGCTCTTGCAGGTTATACCATCGCCATCCGTATCATCGTATTTACACTGCTGCCCTCCTGGGGATTGAGCAACGCCGCCGCCACCCTGGTAGGCCAGAACCTGGGCGCCGGTAAACCGGATCGTGCCCAGCGCTCGGTCTGGCTGACCGCCGGTGTGAATATGGTTTTTATGGGACTGGTATCCATCGTTTTCATTGCAGTTCCTGCCTTTTTCATAAGGATCTTCATACAGGATGCAGAAATAGTGGAATATGGCGCGGTTTGCCTTCGCACTATTGCCTTTGGATTTGTGTTTTACGGGTTGGGCATGGTCATGGTTCAGGCCCTGAATGGTGCCGGGGATACGGCCACTCCAACTGCGATCAATCTGATCTGTTTCTGGATGGTCGAGATCCCCCTGGCCTACCTCATGGCACTCAGGCTTGGATTGGCTGAGAACGGGGTTTACGTGGCAATCATTTCAGCCGAAACCATGATGACCCTGATCGCTGCAGTCATCTTCAGGAAGGGAAGATGGAAGCTCAGGAAGGTATGATGCCGGTTCCATGGAATCCGAACACTATTCGTAACGGAGACTTTTTGCCGGATTTCTTCGGGCTGCCATCCACGACTGGTAGCTGACCGTCAGCATGCTCAGGACCATGAATCCAAGGCCCGTAAGCCCCATGATCCACCCGTCGATGTCGATCCTGTATGCATAATTCCGAAGCCAGGAGCTTACCAGGTACCAGGCTATGGGAATTCCGGCCAGGACGGCCATCAGGATCATAAAGAAGAGTTCCCGGTTCAACAGGTAAATGATATTCGGTGTGGTTGCACCGTTTACCTTGCGGATTCCGATCTCACGGGTTCGTGTTCCTGCCACGTAATGCATCAGTCCCACGAGTCCCAGGCAGGCAATGATCACGGTCAGGATGGAAAGGACACCCAGAATTTTTGCCTGTACGATCTCATGCCCGTAAATCCCGGTATAAAGTTCGTCCACCAGCTTATATTCCAAGGGTAATTCCGGGTAGACGTCATCCCATTCCCGACGTATGAAGTCAAGAGCTTCCGCAAACCGATCTTCATCGACCCGGACCAGGAAATTCCAGAACCAGATGTGTTTCTGGAACATGACCATGGGTTTGATGGGCTGCTTCAGGGTGTAAAAATGAAAATCTTCCGAAACGCCTATGATGGTGCCGCCATTGAAGATTTCCGGCCAGTTGAAAATCAACATGAACGACCTGCCGATTGCATCCTCCGGTTCCTTCAGTCCAAGACGCCTGAGCGCCGATTCATTCAGAATGTAGTATTCGGGTGCATCCATGCCCCCGTACGGTGGAAAATTCCTTCCTGCAAGCAGCTTAATACCGTAAAAGTCAAGGAAATTATCGTCCACGGGGAAAACCCCGATCAGTTCATCCCGCATGGACTCATCCATCCCCTCCATCTCGAAGCGCATGGCATCCATAAGCAGTTTGGACGGTTCCTCCATGGAAGCGCTTACATCCAGGATCATGGAACTGGCCATAAGTTCCCTTTTAAAAACCGGGTATTTCTCCAGAGCGGGCTGGGGCAGGTTTGACAGAACGATGATGTCGTCCTGCCCGCCCCCTATGCCCGCACGTAGCATGAACCGTATCTGAAACGTCATAAACAGGGTGAGCAGCACCAGGACCAGGGACCCTGTAAACTGGGCAACCATCAATGCTTTCCGCCCGGTTATTCCCCCGGCTTCCCGGAATGCATCAAATCCGGTCCGGTAAAAAACCCTCCCGGTTTGGTAATGCAGGCGCTCCCTGCCCGCCAGCATAAACAGGGGCAGCAACCCGGACAAAGTCCCAAGCGCAGAAAGGATAATCGCCAGAAATAGCAGTTGCAGCCAAACACCGGCCCCCGCAGCCTCCAGATGATAGCCGAAGTAACGCTCGATCCAGGGTCCGGTAAGCAGTATGATGATCAGGGCAGTGATTGCCGATATCCCGTATACCATGAATGACTCCCAGGCGAAAAAACCGGCCACATCCCGGATGCGTGCACCGTTCACACGGTTCAGGAATATGAACCGGAGCCTGCGGTTGAACATGGCGATCTGCAGGTTTGCATTGTTCATGAATACGATCAACAGGAGAACCAGTCCCACCCCCGCAAATATATACAGGGAGCGCTCCCTGTTGTTGGGCTCGATTTCCCGGTCCTTGTCGGAGCGCAGGTGTATGTCCCCGATCGGCTGCAGGTACGGGGTCAATTCCCCTATCCGGTCCTCCTCCATATACCGGCCGATAAAGACCGGGAACTTCTCAAATATATCGGCTGGTTCGGTACCCTCCCTCAGCCTCAGGTATATGTAGGCCCACCCTGGGTCTTCGAGGGAATAATCGATCGGTGCGAGCATGTCGATCTTGAAATGTGAATCCGGCCTGGGTTCTTCCATGATCCCGGTAACGGTAAAAGAGTGGTAAGCCGTGTCGAACTGGTGCGCTGCAAGTATTTCTTTCCCCATCGGATCTTCCACTCCAAAACACCTTCGGGCCATTCTTTCCGAAAGCACTATGGTCCCGGGTTCCCGGAGTATCGTTTCCGGGTTCCCACGCAGCAGCCGGTTGCCGAAAAACTGGAAATAAGTGCTGTCCACCCGGAAAAAATTCCGGTCCGTGAATTTGTTTTCACCGATCCTGAACCGTGCTTTACGCATTGTCTGCAGCCGGTTCATGGCCTCGATCTCGGGGAAGTAATCCGGCATATCCACCGTCCAGGCCTGCCAGGTCCTGGCAAAATGCGATGTGTGATCCCCTCTCCTGAATTCCAGGGAAAACCGGTAGATCCGTTCAGCCGCAGGATGGTAATCGTCGTATCCCAGTTCCTGGTTGATCCAGATCAGGATATAAAATACAGAGGTAAAAGCGATGACGAGTCCGAAAAGGTTGATAAAATGGTAAAAGCCATTCCTGCGCAGCGATCTGAACGCGTAATGTGCAATGAGCCTGAACATACGGGATGGAATTTACGGCAAAGCTTCCAGAAAATCATATCCGAATCCTCTTTTTTAAGATTTATTAACGCCAGAGATAGAAGATCCCGGAGTCCCCGCTGCGCATTTCCGGCAGATTTGGTTTATTTTTACGGACGGCATGTCCCGAAAGGAACGGTAGTCATCCGGGCTGTCTGTTAAAACCATATCACAATGTTCAAAACCGGGTTGGTACTGGGAGGAGGCGGAACCCGCGGTTTTGCCCACATCGGAGCCCTGAAGGCGATGGAAGAAGCAGGAATACGGGCGGATGTGGTCTCCGGGTCCAGCGTGGGTTCGATCGTGGGGTCCATGTATGCCGACGGAATGCCGGCGGACCGGATGCTTGAAATTTTTAGCAATAATACCGTCTTCAGGCTCTCCAGACCAGCCTTCTTCAAAAGGGGGCTCCTGGGTTTCGGGGGACTCAAAAAACAGGTCTGCAAACAGCTCAAAGCGGTCACCTTCGAAGAGCTTGAAATACCCCTCTACGTTTGCGTTGCCAACATCACGGCCGGGAGGGCGGAATACATACACGAGGGGCTCCTTGCGGAGGCCGTAACGGCCTCTGCCAGCATCCCGATCCTGTACCATCCCGTCAGGATGGGAAACGACCTGTACGCCGACGGGGGCGTTTTCGATAATTTCCCCGTAAAACCCATCCGGAAGCAATGCAAGCGGATCATCGGCATCAACATTATGCCACGCGGGACCAGCACGAAAATGAAAGGTGTCATCGGCGCTGGGAAACGGGTCTTCCAGCTTTATATGAATGAAGCGGACAGCGGGAAATGGAAGCAGGCCGATGTACTGATCGAACCCCCGGAACTGGCCGATTTCGGGTACCTTGGACACAGACATGGACCGGAAATGTACCGGCTCGGGTATGAGGCCGCGAAAAAGGTGCTTTAGGAGACCATTCAGAGTCCCCCTTCCATTCGCTTCAGGAGCCGGTCCCGGTATGACTGCCCGACCGGGATATCACTGTCCTTCACCCTCAGCCGGTTCCCTTCCAGGAAACTGATCTTGCCGATGGCGACCAGGTAGGATCGGTGCACCCGGATGAACTGCTCTTCCGGCAGGGTTTTTTCCATGTTCTTCAGGGTCTCGTACGTGGTGATCCGGTCCGAATCGGTATGGATCCGCACATAGTCTCCCATAGCCTCCAGGAAACAGATCGATGCATGCTCCACCGGGTAGATCTTGCCATCGGCCCTGACCATCAGGAATTTCTTCGGGTCGCCTGCCCCCTGTTCCGCAGGCTTCCGGGTTTCAATCCGCTTTACAGCCTTGTTCACTGCTTTCAGAAAGCGTTCGAAAGAGAAGGGTTTGACCAGGTAGTCTGCGGCATCCAGTTCAAATCCCTCTACGGCAAACTCCGGGTAAGCGGTTGTAAAAACGATTTCGGGAGGGCGGTCCAGGCTGCGGATCATGCTTAATCCCGAAAGACCGGGCATATTGATATCCAGGAATACCATCCCCACGGGCATGCGGTCGAGTACGTCCATGGCCTCAAAAGCGCTGCTGCAGGAGGCTTTCAGCTCGATGAGCGGGCAATCCTGGATGTATCTCTCAAGCACCTCCCTGGCAAGGGGCTCATCATCCACTATAATGCAGGGTATGCTCATTCCAGTTCCAGTTTCAGGCTGACGCCGAAAACTTCTTCCTTATCACGGATATCCAGTTCATAGCTGCCCGGGTAGATCAGGTCCAGCCTTCGCCGTGCATTGCTCAGGCCGATCCCGTTGTACGCATCCGTTTCGATCGAGTCCACACTTCCCCGGTTGTTTTCCACATAAAGATCGACATTGCCGTTGTGTATTGCAAGCTCGATCCTGACATATCCGCCCGAAGGATCCCCCTTTACGCCGTGCTTGAATGCATTTTCAACGAACGGCAGGAAAAGCAGGGGGGCAATCTGCTTCCCTGCAGGTTTTCCCTTTCTACGGTACTCGATGCGGGACCGCCTGTCCACGCGGAGTTTCTGGAGCTCAATATAATTTTCAAGGAATCGGATTTCCTCCTTCAGGGGCACTTTTTCCTCGTTCGATTCATACAACATATACCTCATGAGTTCCGAAAGTTTCAATATGGCGGCAGGGGTCTTGCCCGAGGACGACAGGGAGAGGGAGTAGATGTTGTTCAAGCTGTTGAAAAGAAAATGCGGATTGATCTGTGATTTCAAAGCTTTCAACTCGGTTTCCGTTTTTTCCTGCCGGATGGCCATAAGCTGCTGTTCCGTCCTCATGAGCATGAACCATCCCTTGGAAAGCTTCAGCAGGCTGGTCAGGGCCACGTAGACAACCATAAATTTCAGGATGTCCACGGTCTCGTAATAGGATATGAAATAATAACCGGGCAGGAACAGGTCAACCAGGTAGTTGAATGTGGCCTGGTTAAACAGTACCGAGGCGACGACCAGGGCAACCAGTGAGAGGATGTACACCAGGTACCTCCCTTTCTGAAGAAGCCGGGGAATCAGGAGCCAGATGTTCAGGTAAACGGCAAAAAGGAGGCTCGCATGAAAAAGGGCTGCGTAGATGTAATCGATTTTCTCGGCCCGGTCCGTGCTTGCAAAAAAATGAACCAGGAACAGGTAGGATGCCGTCCAGAACAGCAGGTGCTGTACCCACCGGTTCCCGGCCAGTTCCAGGAAAAATCGGCGCAAGGATGATATCAGCGGCCCTTTTGCCATGTGCCTGTTTTACTTCTGAAGATAGGGATTTCCGTCCAATTACCCGTTTTCAGATCCGGTTGAATACATCGGGGGTAACCAGGGCATCCTCCTCGTTAGCGTATTTGATCACGAATTTCTGAAGTTCTTCCGTCGGGGCGGTCAGCAGGAGCATGTTGTTCAGCCAGACATGCGAAATGCGTATCCGGTTCCGCTCGATCAGATCTCTGACATAATCGGGATCGAAATATTGCAGGGAGAACTGGTCGTTGCTTATGCTGATCCTTGCAAAATTATTCACCTCCACCATATGCCAGCGCAGGAATTCGTGCTGAAGTTCAAATTCCTGGGGATAGAAATTTGCATACATCCGGCCATCAAGCACCAGGAGGTGCATGAGAAATTCAGCTTTGGCGGTATCGCCTTCCGAGACTTCCTTTACAGTCAGGCGGTACCGGATGTTCCGGAAATCCGAATCCAGGTCCGGTTCGGCCCACGAAGGATTCATGGGTGATGCATCCGAGTGGTATTCCAGTTTCTCTATGGTCCATACGCCGATGTCTCCGCCGTCCCATGTTCCCACCACGCGGTCATCAAACACAACATCTTCAGGTCTGTACAGCGGGTACAAGGATGGAATACAGGAACCGGCCAGGATTCCCAGAATGGTGATAATTAAAATGGTTCTTGCTTTCATGTCTGTCGTATTTAATAGTTATGGGCCAATTGCATTCTGGGGAGCGTATCCGCTTCCATAAACGTAGTCGAGTCGTTGGCGAACTTCAGGATGAATTTCTGCAGATCTTCAGTTTTTGCCGTAAGCAGGTACCGGTCCGGGAGTTCAACATACGAGATCCGTATGCGTTCCTTATCGATGAGATCCTCCAGCCAGTCCGGGTCGAAAAAATGAACGACCAGGCATTCATCCTTTATTTCCACCCTGGCGAATATGTGGGATGGGGCCAGGTGCATTTCAAGGAAATCCGGGCGGATATCATAACCCACCGGGAAAAAGTCCAGGTACTGGTGTTGCCCGAGCTTCAGCAGGTGCAGGGCAAAATCCTCCGTTACTCCTTCTTCCGTTACCGAAAGCCGGTAGGTATACCCGGACCGGTAGCTCTTCCAATCCCCCTGAAGATCCCCGGTTTCTCCGGAATCCAGGTGCCGGATCTTCCAGTATTCATTCTCTCCCGAGTTGAAAGTCCCCTCGAGTTTTTCGTCCAGAAGAAGGTCTTTCTCGCGGTATAAAGGGTAAAGTGAGGGGATGCACGAAACAACGATTGCCGTGATCCCCAGGATCAATAGAAAGGTTCTTGCTTTCATGACGTGAATTTTTAGTTTTAAAGCTGCGTCGGCCGCCGGACATCTGCCGGTTGTAGATTGCCTTCGCATTCGATTCCACCTTCGAAATAACGGAGGTTGCCTGCAAAACCATAATTTTTTCGATAAACGGCCTCTTTTCCCCGTTGAACGATAAAATCGCAGGAATAATTCCCGTCCCGTTTTGTTATATGGGTTATTCAGGTTAATTTTATTAGGGAAACATCAAATCCATTTGAAAAATGAAAGCCTATGAAAAACCTGATCATCGCCATGAGCCTATTGCTGCTGGCCTCCGGTAAAACGGCAGTAGAACCGCTAAAACAAAACCATAGCATGGAAACCCTTCCGGAACTGACCCTGACCATCCTTTACGACAACTACAATTACGATAAAAATTTTCGGAGCAGCTGGGGATTTTCCTGCCTGGTGGAAGGATTGGAAAAAACCATCCTTTTTGACACAGGAGGCAAGGATGGCAACCTCATGCACAATCTAAAAGCTGCGGGAAAGAATCCGGCCGATGTTGACCTGATCGTGCTGTCGCATATTCACTGGGATCATACGGGGGGACTGGACGAATTCCTGTCGTATAAAACGGGACTGGATGTTTTCATTCCTGCCTCCTTCCCTAAAGAATTTAAAAAGTCAATTGAGGACCAGGGTGCCCGCCCGGTAGAAGTAAAAGAAGCGCAGAAAATCATTGACCATGCATGGTCCACAGGCGAAATGGGCGAACAGATCATTGAGCAGTCCCTCATCCTGGAGACGGAAGGGGGACTGGTCGTCCTGACCGGGTGGGCCCACCCCGGTATCGAAGATATCGTATACGAAGCCATGGAATACAGGGGGAAGGAAGTCCTGCTCGTAATGGGCGGCTTCCACTTGCTTCGTACCGGCACAGGGAAAGTAAGATCCATCGCCAACGACTTCAAGGACCGGAACGTTATGTACGCCGCACCAACCCATTGCAGCGGCGACAGCACCCGCCGCATCTTCGAGGATGTCTTCGGCGATCACTTTATCCTTGCGGGTGCAGGGAAAGTGATCCATACCGCGGAGCTGTAATACCCGTCAGGGCAATGTCCGCACGGAATATTTCCCGGCTTCTGTTGTAATACGGGGGAGCGTTTGTTGCCGGTTCGGTCTCATGCCGGCTCAGGACTTCCCCATCCGCCGCCTCCCGGGGTTTTAACGATCAGCCTGTCCCCGGGCAGGGCCGTCACGGCATCGATGCCTTTCAGGGCTTCCTTTTTGCCGTTGGACCGGACCAGAGCCTGCCGGCCGCGTTTGCCGTTCCCGCCTCCTTCCATCCCATAGGGTTTTTCAACGCGGTGCTGGCTAAGAATGGATATTTCCGATTCCTCGGCGAACTCCAGGATACGCACAACGCCGTTCCCGCCCCTGTATTTCCCCTTGCCCCCGGAAGCTTTGCGGATCGAAAATTCAACCAGCCTCAGCGGGTATCTCTTTTCGAGTATTTCCGGATCGGTAATGCGGGTATTGGTCATATGGTGATGAACGGCGGAGGCACCGTTGAATCCGTCCCCGGCCCCGCAGCCCCCGCAGATCGTTTCATAGTAGCTGTAACCGGGATTCCCGAGCATGATGTTATTCATGGTACCCTGGCTGCAGGCCACCACCCCGAAGGCTTTTAAAAGGGTGTCCGTCAGCCGCTGGCTGACCTCCACGTTCCCTCCGACAATGGCCGGGCACTGCTCCGGCGGGCGTTGGAAATCGGGATTGAGCATGCATTCCGGAAGGACGATTCGAACCGGCTCCATGAACCCTTCGTTCAGGGGCAGGGGTTCGTCCAGCAGGAGGCGCAGCACATAGATCACCACCGAATTCACGATGGCACGGTTGGCGTTCATATTGCCCGCATGTACGGGGGAAGTGCCGGTAAAATCAATGGTACACTGCTCTTTCCTGATCCCTATCCGGACGCTCAGGCAACTTCCGTCATCCAGGTATTCACGGGCTGCGTAATCCCCGTCCGGTATCTTTTCCAGCGTCCGCATCATCTTCGATGCAGCGTATTCCCTGAGAAACTGCATATAGTCCAGTACCGTACGGGAACCATACTTTTCTGCCAGTTCCTTCAATCCCCTCATACCGGCCCGGTTGGCGGCCAGGGCTGCATTCAGGTCGGCCAGGTTTTCCTCGACCGCCCGGCTTGGCCAGGGGGCGTTCTCAAGAATCCCCCGGATGCCCTCCCAGTCGGTCTTTCCTTTACAAACCAGGTGGAAGGGTTCGATGACAACCCCCTCTTCCACAAGGGATACCGCGTCCGGGGGCATGGAGGCCGGCCTGCTTCCTCCCATCTCCGCGTGGTGGGCCCGGTTGACCACATATCCGAGCAATACCTTGTCGGTGGAATGGACCGGGCTTACCAGGGTGATATCCGGAAGGTGGGAACCCCCGTAGGCCGGGTGGTTGGTTATGACGGTATCGCCGGGTTCTATTTTAATATGCCCCATCAGGCTCCGCACGCATACCCCCAGGCTGCCCAGATGAACGGGTATATGGGGGGCATTTGCGACCAGGTATCCGTCCGGGCTTACCAGGGCGCACGAAAAATCCAGCCTTTCCTTAATGTTCACCGACAGGGAGGTGCGCTGCAGCATAGCGCCCATGTTCTCGGCTATGAATTTGAAACGGTTGGTGAAAAGTTCGAGCTTGGTTTCACGTATGCCGGTCTCCTCTTCCGGTCCATCCAGGATCTGTTTCTGCAGGATGGCTGTCCCCGATGCATTGACGAGCATTTCCCAACCCTGCTCGACCACCGTCGTGCTGTAGGGATCGATCAGCAGGGCATAGCCACTGATCCTGGCTCCTTCTTTCAACCCGGACCGTTTGAAGACGGGAAGCTTCTTCCATTCACCCCCGGAGAAGGAGCGCACGGTTTTGACGGGATCCGGATCATAGTGCTTCGCAGGTTTGGATATTCCGTTGATGCCGACCGATGGTTCCGAGGCTACCACGCGGATCGATTCCACCTCCACCTCCCTGTTCTCGGTCCAGTGCCCGTAAAGCCTCATGTATTCCTCCCGGAAGCTTTCCATCGGGTTGCTGTCTTCTTCCCATGCCACCGGTATGCTCTCGTCCTGCCCTGCAAAACGCATGAATATCGTCCTGAGCCGGACCTCTGCCGCACCCTTCACGCCTTCCCGTTCAACTTCGCCGACAGCCTGCCTTCCCAGCTCCGCGAACCATTCCTCAAGCTCCTGCCTGACTTTTTGGTACGGCCGGAGTACCTGTTTTTCCGAAAATCGCTCGATCAGGGCATTCGCAAGGCCGTATGCGGATAGCAGCCCGGCATCAAAAGGTACCATTGCCGTACGGATGCCCAGGAGGTCTGCGATGCTGCAGGCATGCATCCCCCCCGCACCGCCGAAGGCCAGCAGCACGTATTCGGCCGGGTCGTATCCCCTGGCAATGGAAATCTTCCGGATGGCTCCCGCCATGAGTTCATTGGCAATATTGTGGAAACCGTTAAGGATTTCCTCGCGTGAATAGAGCCGGCCGCTCTCGCTGCGGATATTCCGGATCAGCTCTTTCAGTTTTTTTTCTGCCTCCTCCGGGAAAACGGGGATTCCAAATTCGGCCGTGTCAAGTTTGCCCAGCAGCAGGTTCACGTCGGTCAGGGTCAGGGGGCCTCCCGCACCGTAGGAAGCCGGACCCGGCCAGGCACCTGCACTTTCCGGTCCCACACAGAGCTTGAAACCATCGTACCAGCAGAGTGAACCACCTCCCGCAGCAACGGTTTCGATGGATAATGCGGGACTGAATATCCTTGCATCTCCAACCTCCAGGGTATAGCGGTAGTCGAAACCATCATCATAACGGGATACGTCCGTGCTGGTACCTCCCATGTCAAAACTTATGATGTGCTTCCATCCCGATTGCCTGCCAACGGTGACGGCACCCACAACTCCGCCTGCGGGACCGCTGAGCAGGCTGTCCCTGGCCCTGAAATCCCGCTCTCCCACCAGTCCCCCGGAACTCGTCATAACATGGATCCTGCCGCCCGGTATGAAGGTCCTGATGTTTTTCAGGTAATCATGGAAAACAGGGTTCAGGTAGGCATTCGCCGTGGCCGTTTCCGCCCGGTCCAGGAATTTGATCAGGCTGGAGAGCTCGGTCGAGACCGAAACATTTTCAATGCCCTGTTTTTTAAGGAAGATGGCAAGCTCATGTTCATGAGCCGGATTTGCATAGGCGTTCAGAAGGCAGATCGCTGCAGAATGAAAGCCTTTTCTTTTTATTTTTTCCAGTTTGCCGGTGAGCTTTTCCGTATCCAGAGAAACCAGGATATTTCCCCTGCTGTCAATCCGCTCCTCCACTTCTATCACTCTCTTGTACAACATCTTACGTTTGAGAACCTCCAGCGCGAAAATTTCCGGTCTTTGCTGGTCGCCGATTTCCAGGATATCCCGGAAACCCTTGCTCACAAAGAGCACTACATCCGCTCCCTTTCGTTCAAGCAGGGCGTTGGTGCCTTTCGTTGAGCCCAGTTTCATTCGAATCGCAGGCAGGTCCAGGTCCAGGGGCGTACCGGTTATCAGCCTTGCACCCAGAACGGGTGCTTCTTCGCCTGAAAGGATCTCAAAGCTGCTCCCCTGGCTGCAGCATTCGGGCGAAAGCCCGCGAGTCAGGCGCAGGAGATTCCGTTCGATCTCATAACACTGTATATAGCTTGCTTCATGCTCACGGTTCAGCAGGCTGAAGCGGTATCCCCGGATAATGTCGCCGGTTAGCTCCCAGTTCTCACGTATCACAAGGGTTTTCCCATCAATCCACCTTTCAACGACACCCCGGAGGCTCCCGTTGCTGAGAACCTTTCTGCGAATCCAGTTCCCCTGCGGATCCATCCCGATGCAATCGGTAAAGGTGCCTCCCGTATCCACGTATATATTGTAGGCTCGCCTGTCCATTTTCTAAACCGGTTTCTGCGAGCCCTTCTGATGCTTCAGCAGCACAGCACCGACAATGAGAAAGGAGGCAAGGGCTATGCAAAGCATGATCAGTCCCCAGGCGGACTCATGCCTGATGTTGAAAGCCTCCACAACGGCCCGCACGATCCCGGAGAGGCCGATGATCAGTGTGATGAAAACCACCAGGATCATCAGTATGTTGCCGGTCAGGCGGTTGCGCTCGGTGCCCATAATTTCACGGTTGTTAACTGCCTGGAAGAGGAAGATGGAGATCAGGGGCAGGATCAGGCCGTTCAGGGCCTGGGCCACGATGATGGCAGGAATGGGTTTGAATCCTGCCAATCCGAAACCGATCCCAACCATAAGTACGGATATCCAGACGGCACGGAACCGGGCCGAACCTACCTTCCAGGATTCCGGCTTCCTGTTCCCGAACAGGCTTCGGATGGTTACGGCAGACGCGAGAGGTGCGGTGACGGCCGAGGTAAACCCGGCGGCAAACAGTCCAACCCCAAGCACTACGGTCCCGAGTCTCCCGATGTACTGACCCAGAGAGGCCGCAAGACCTTCGAATGAAAACGCTCCGATCATGGAGGTGCCGGTTACCAGTACGGCCATGGAAATAATCCCTCCCAGGACGATGGCGACGATAAGCCCGGAACGCATTTCCCGCAGGGATTGTCCCCCGGACAGGCCCGAACCCAGAAAAAGGTTATAGGGCACCACCGTGGTACCGATAAGCCCCAGGACCAGCACTCCCCCGCCCCGGTCCAGCGGTATGACCGGCTGGATCATCCCCCTGAATACATCCAGCAATGGTGGTTTCACGGAAACGGCGGACAACAGGAACACAAATCCCATGATGGCCACTATCCCTCCCAGTATCCTGGCAATCACCCTTACGGAAGGAATGAGCAGCAGTATCCCGGCCATCAGTCCCAGGATGAGGACCAGAAGCCAGGCCGGGATCCTGCCGAAAAGGATGATGCCGGACATGGCTCCCAGGAGGTTGCCGGTTTGGTAGGCAGCCGTACCGGTCAGGATGCAGACCGCCACCAGGACCGGGATATACCCTCTGCGGTTCCCGGCGGAGCGATGATAGATAGCCTGTCCCAGGTTCATTCCGGATGCGATGGTCAGCCGGGCGGCAGCCTCCTGAAGAACCAGGCAGGCAAAGGTGGCAAAGGTAAGAGCCCATAGCAGGGAAAGCCCGAAATCGGCGCCCGCCTTGGCTGCTGTCGTTACCGTACCCGGACCGATGAAGGCGGCTGAGATGACCGACCAGAAAAGTATGTTTAGAAGCTTTGATCTCATCCGGACTGCAAGGTAAATAAATCTGCATATATTCCACAGCCAGGGCCATTCCGGTTGCTTTTTTGAAAGCTTATCCCCGGTATTTTAGATTATTTAGTACCTTTCATGGAATTTTTCAGCCCTCATCATCACATGGAGAAAATACTCGAAAAATTATCCCACTGCATCGAGTTCGGGAAGATTGACCAGGCATCTCCCTACCCCCCGGATATGAAGGGGCAGGTGGGAGCGGATGAACTGGCAAAAGATGCTCTGGAACAGGGTGTATCGGCCGATGATATCCTGAAGAAAGGTCTTGTGCCCGGCATGGAAAAGGTTGGTGTGAAATTCCGGGAGAACAAGGTTTTCGTACCGCAGGTCCTGATGTCGGCCAAGGCTATGAACGCCGCCATGCTTCATCTGAAGCCCTATTTTCAATCCGGCGAGGTAGAAAGGAAGGGCAAGTTTGTCATCGGAACCGTTGCGGGGGACCTGCATGATATTGGTAAAAACCTGGTCAGCATGATGATCGAGGGTTCGGGATGGGAAGTCATCGACCTGGGAGTGGATGTGCCAACCGAAAAACTGATCGGTACCATCAGGGAAAATCCTGATTGCGTGCTCGGCCTGTCTGCCCTGCTTACCACAACCATGGGGAATATGGCCGATTCGGTTCGGCAGATCAAAGTTGAATTCCCGGATCAGAAGATCATCGTCGGCGGGGCCCCTCTAACCGATGAATTCAGCAAGCAGATCGGAGCGGATTATTATTCACCCGATCCGCAGGGCGCCGTGGAATACCTGAATTCGATCGTTGCCTGATCCATAATATTCAATCGAATGGGGAAATTGCTCGACAAGCTCGCTGAAGGAAGGCTGCTTGCCTGCGACGGTGCCTGGGGAACCATGCTGCAGGCCGGTGGACTGAAATCCGGTGAATGTCCTGAGCTATGGAACATCGACCACCGGAACAGGGTACTGGAAGTTGCACGCTCATACGTGGAAGCGGGCTCCGACATGATTGAAACCAATTCATTCGGCGGAAACCGCTTCAAGCTTCAGCATTTCGGGCTGCAGGAACGGGTTTATGAGCTGAACCGGGCGGCTGCTGAAATATCCAGGGAAGCATGCGGCATGGACAGGCTGGTGCTCGGATCAATGGGTCCCACGGGAAAGATCCTGATGAGCGGCGAAGTGAGCGCAGAGGAATTGTACGAAGCTTTCAGGGAGCAGGCCGTTGCCCTGGCAGCCGGGGGTGCGGACGCCATCGTTGTGGAGACCATGTCTGACCTGGATGAGGCAAGCCTGGCCATCCGGGCGGCAAGGGATCACACGGGACTGGATGTAATCTGTACCATGACTTTTGAGAAGACCGTGGACGGCCAGTACCGGACCATGATGGGTGTTTCTCCGGCTGCGATGATACCGGTTCTCCGGGAAGCCGGGGCCTCTGTGCTGGGATCGAACTGCGGGAACGGAACGGAAGGAATGGTTTCCGTACTCCAGGAGATACGAAGGGCAGATCCGGACGTCCCCGTCCTGATCCAGGGCAACGCCGGCACTCCGGTGTACAGGGATGGAAAGACCGTCTTCAATGAAACACCGGAGATCACAGCCGGCTTTATTCCCGGACTGGTCCGCTGCGGGGCTAACATCATCGGGGGATGCTGCGGAACCACGCCGGAACATATTGCACGCCTGGTCATGGAACTGAAGAAATTCCAGAAATAGATCACATCTCCCCCGTGCCGGCGTCAAGGATAATCCAATGAAGATCGCAGAACCCATAGTACGCCGGTATTCCTTTTCCGAGCTGCCGCTTGAACCCGGATATCTGGAAAAACTCATGGAATACGGCGCAGGAGGCTCCCCGGAACCCATTGGCGGCATGATCGATCAGGTTTTCCGGGAAGCTCCGGAACATACCGATATCCGGGGCGGTTACGTGGTGCTCGAGCATTTCGAACTGAAAGACAAAAGCCACATCATCGTGAACGGCCTTGATTTCCACTCCGGTAAAATCATCACGGGAAGCCTCCGCAAGTCTGAAAAGATCGCCTTTTTCATCATGACGGCCGGCAATGGAATAGAGAACTGGAGCAGGGAGATGATCCGGGGCGGGGATCCGCTTATGGGGTACATCATCGACCTGCTCGGTTCGGAGACTGTCGAGTCGGCAATGGACCTCATACAGGCAAATCTCGAGGAACGGATGGAATATCAGGGATATCACATCACGAACCGTTACAGTCCCGGTTACTGCGGCTGGCAGGTCCAGGAGCAACAGAAACTGTTCCGTCTTTTCCCGGATAATTTCTGCGGGGTCTCCCTCTCGGAGAGTTCACTGATGATCCCGATCAAATCGGTCAGCGGCATCATCGGTATCGGCAGGGAAGTCAGGAAAATGG
Organism: uncultured Bacteroides sp.; assembly: GCA_964575235.1. Classification (GTDB taxonomy): domain Bacteria; phylum Bacteroidota; class Bacteroidia; order Bacteroidales; family SM23-62; genus SM23-62. The sequence goes on along the minus strand of CAZNQG010000023.1, from coordinate 13,101 downwards.
CCTACGCCTGTAATATCTGCGACCAAAAGAACTGCATCTACCGTGACCGCAAGGAATCCGGGTTGTGAGAGCCCTTCCCGGGTTATCCTTTCAGGAGCCACGGGGCAACGCTATTGGATGGAACCCTCTGAATAGGTCCCCTTGAAGAACAGCCTGCCACTTTCATCCCATATGGTCTTGGTCCCGTCCTCCAGATCATGCTTGTAGTTCGTTTCGATGTTCACCCGGCCGTTTTCATGCCATTTGACCTGCTTGCCGTGCAATTGATCGTCCTTGTAACGGGCTTCGAATTTCTGGTTCCCGTTTTCGTACCACATCAGAAATTTCCCTTCCCGTTTCCCCTCTTTCAGAAAGAATTCTGATTTCTTCTGGCCGCTTTCGTACCAAAGCGTGACCTTGCCGTGTTTAATACCTCCCATGTACTCCGCTTCGCAGAGTTTAATGCCTTCTTCCGACCAGATGGACATTTCCCCATCCAGCAGGCCGTCTTTCACATGCGACTGCTCGGCCCGCTGGCCGTTGTCATGATAGAAGGTATACTGGCCGGTAAAAGGCTCCTCCTCCCCTGCAAGGTACAGGCGGTCCTCATGCCATTCAAGGCTTATCCTGTTTACCTTCCGCATCCTCTTTGCCATCGGATTTCCTTTTACTGCTCCGACCTGCCTGCCTGGGACAACTTTTTTACCTTCTGGTACCCGGTGGCAGCGTCGATCATCTTTGCATAGGAAACCTGCTGCCCTGTGGCGATGGACTCGTACACCATTCCCTGGTCGGTACGAACGATACGGCATTCGCCCATGTCATAACGGTATGACAGAACGGTATCTCCTTCCTTCAGTTCCCGGCCCTCGATGTCTACGAAACGAAGCTTGCTTCTGGAGGATTTTCTGCTGAATAAGCCAGCCATGGTTTGGTTTTTTTACAAAAATACAAATGATACCGGAGATTAAAAGGCCTTCCCGAGGATGTCCCTGAGCAGCGATTGCTTTCCGAGTACGGAATCCAGCAGTCCCAGCTGGTTCCGGGTGCGGTGAAGGTTGTGTTCCGGATAGCTTGTAGGGTAATATGTATCCCCCTGGAGATAGTCTGTCAGAAAACGGGCCGCCTGCATAAATATAACGGCCTTCGCCCCGAGCAGCAGGTTCGACTTCTCCACCGGTGAGATGAAGGATGAAACGACATCCGCAAAGCCGTCTGCGAGTCCCCTGAACACATCTTCCCGGCATTCGTATGTACCGGGACCGATCTCATCCTCCTTCCCGGAGGCCGTAAAGGACCGGACCATATCTCCGAAATCCGTTAAAAGGGTGCCCGTCATGACCGTATCCAGGTCGATGATGCACTTCCCCTTTCCCGTTCGCTTATCGAACAGTATATTCGAGATCTTGGTATCGTTGTGGGCGACCCGGTCCGGCAGGGCCTGCCTTATTTTTATGTACTGGGCTGGGATGCGGGACAATTCCCGGATTCTTTTCAATTCGGGCTGGGCCTGTTTTAATTTGTCTCCGGGATGGGTGAGTTCTGCGTATTCAAGCTGCTTCTGCCTCCATTCCATGTCCATGAACCTCGGTATGGTAACATGAAGCCTGCGGGGATCGTAACCTCTCAGTCTTGCTCCAAAAATACCGTAGCTGCGTCCGCCTTCGAAGGCCTGCTCAGGGTTCTCCACCCTTTCCAGTGCAATCGTATCCTCAACGAACACGAAGCATCTCCAGTATCCACCTGCCCGATCGATATGGAGGTTCTTACCATTTACCGTCTGCACCATTTCCAGGTCGTGGAACCCGTGTTCCCCTGCCGGGTATTTACCCAGGTAATCCAGTATCCTCCGGATGTTGTCCTGGACCGATTCGGGTTTTTTAAAGACGCGGGTATTGAGGCGTTGCAGGATATAACGTGAAGTCCGGTCACCTTCACCGGATTCCAGCAGGTAGGTTCCATGAATATACCCGGTCCCGTAGGGCTCGCATGAACGGGGCTTGCCCGAAAGGATGAAACGGGCCGCAAGGTTCAGTAAATCGCTCATGAATCAATTCCAGAGGTTATCCGGGTATACCCCCATTTCGATCAAGCGCCTTATATGATCGATGGCAATTGGCTTGTCTTCCCGGTAGGTCACACCGAACCACCGGTCCCTCGCGGGAAGGATCTTCACACTTGCTTTATCCCGGGAAACCAGTTCGTTGATAACAGAAGGGATGTACAGCTCGGCTTTCGGGTTATCGGCATTCTTCTGAATAAAACCTGAAAAGGCCTTTTCAAGATGTCCGAAAATCGACGGGGTAAAACCCCATATGTTCATCGAGACCAGTTCATCCCCCTGGAGGTAAACCCGGTTCCGGTTTGCATCCAGGTAATAAACCCGGCTTTCTTCCCTTGCGATTTCCGTCCGTTCCACCACGGATGTCAGGAATCCGCCTTGCCTGGACCCGCATATTCCCCTGGACACGGAGCCAAAATCAGAAAGGGTTTGTCCGATCTGGTAGCCCATCATACAGTAGGAGTTGTTGTTGGCACCCTCCCGGGATCCCAGATATCCGGCCATGGACCGGTAGGATTCCGGCCCGTAAAAATCGTCCGCATTGATCACCACGAATGGCCCCTTTATGTATTCCCTGGCAACCCATACTGCGTGGGCGGTACCCCATGGCTTAACCCTCTCCGGGGAATAAGCGATCCCTTTGGGTACCATATCCAGCTCCTGGTAAAGGTATTCCGTATCGATTTTTCCCCTTAGCTTCCCTCCGAAAACCTCCCGGAAATCCTTCTCTATGCTCCTGCGGATGATGAAGGTAACCTTTTCGAATCCTGCCCGGATGGCATCGTAGATGGAATAATCGATGATGGCCTCCCCGGAAGGTCCCACGGCATCGATCTGCTTCAGGCTTCCGTATCGGCTTCCCATCCCCGCTGCCAGTATCAGTAAGGTAGATTTCATAAATGCTTTTTTTTCAAAATTACACAAAGAATGCCGTTAAAAATAACCAAAGAAAAACAGGGAGCAAAGAGTTGCGATTTTGGGTGGGCAGCAACCCCGGCAGGAAGTTACGATCTGGTAGTTAGCCCCGGTCTTCTATCAATAGTCCAGTTTGGCTTTGAGCTTGGGCAGTCCGGTCTTGCTCACGGGAAGTTTCGTTCCGTTTTTAAGGATCACAATGTAGGATTCCTTCTCATAGAGCTGCATGTGGGCGATCTCGGAAATACGGACGATGTAGGAACGGTGTATCCTGACGAAATCCTCCGCGGGCAGGCGGGATTCGAAGAATTTCATCGTCTTCTGCTTAAGATGCTTCGCATCCCGGGTATAGAGCATTACATAATCGTCCTGGGCTTCCAGGTAGAGTATGGAATCCACCGGGATCACGTGGATTTTGGAGCGGGACTTTACCACAACCCTTTGAATGGGTTCGGTTTGCTGTTCCCTGTCTTTCATCAGTCTGTCGATGGATTTTTTACCTTCGCCGGTTTTGATTCTTTCCCGAGCCTTGGCAAGAGCTTCTTCGAACCGTTCGGCAGAATAAGGCTTCAGCAGGTAGTCCAGTGCATTATGTTCGAACGCCCGGAGTGCATACTGGTCGTATGCCGTGGTAAATATGATGGCAGGGTTATGCTCCAGCACCTCCAGCATTTCAAAGCCGGTTAGCTTGGGCATCTGGATATCCAGGAAAACCAGGTCGGGTTTTAGTTCATTGATGGCCTTCAGTCCACTGAACCCGTCCTCGTATTCCCCGATGATTTCAAAGTCCTGGTGTCCTACCAGGTAATCCCTGATCAGGTCCCGCGCCAGTTTTTCATCTTCAACTATTATGGTTTTAATCATGATGTATAAATAAAATACCTTTAATTCTGCGGAATAATCAGCCGGACCCTGAATTCGTTCCCGGACTTCTCAAAATGAATAAGGTTATCCTTGCCGTATATCAGCATGAGACGGTTCCGTACATTCTTAAGCCCGATACCCGCTCCTTTACGGGATGCCTGCTCCGGGTCAAAATTGTTGACGATCTCGATGTGCATCCCGTCGCTCCGACTGCTGCACCTCATCCGGATGGTAATGGGTTCGGTGCTCTCATATACACCGTGTTTGACGGCGTTTTCGAAAAGGGGCTGAAGGATCATATTGGGAATCAGTCCCCGGTCACATTCCCCGTTCACCTCTTTCTCGAACACCAGTTTTTCCCCGAAACGGATTTTTTCGATCTGCAGGTACAGTTCGATGTTCTTGATCTCATCGGCCAGTTTTGTTTTTTCCCTTTCCCCGTGGCGCAGTGCATACCGGAGAAACTCGGAAAGCTTAATGATCATTTCCCTTGCCGTCTTGGGATCGGAAAGGGTGAGCGAACTGATCGAGTTCAGGCTGTTAAACAGGAAATGCGGGTTGAGCTGGGAACGCAGTACGCTGAGCTCAGACTCCTTGACCAGGAGGTTGAGGTTGGCTTCGTTCAGCTTTTTTAACTCCAGTTCCTTGCCGTATATAAACAGATGGTAGATCAGCAGGGTGACGCCGTAGTAGAGGATCCCGGTTGCCAGCCTGGCAACAAAGGAATCGTTCAGGAACTGGAAGTAGGCCTCCTGGTTGACCAGCACCCCCCGCAGGATCACGTAACCCAGGTATAGCCAGCCGGTTACAATTACAACACCCACGATCAGGTAGGTAATGGCGATTCGCAGGGACAGCTTTCCCTCGGGATTACTGTACCGGATCGGGTACCAGATCGTAACAGCCAGAATAGCATACAGTATGTTGAATACAAGACTGTCGGTAATGGCCACAAAAGGCTTGATACCGGCTGCGAAAATGATAAGTACGGCCTGGATCACCGCAATGATGAACCAGACGACCAGGTAGATATAAACGTGCTTTATTCGCTCCAGGATTGGATTTGACATGACTTCTGACTTAGTAGCCTACCACATCGCCACCTCCAAAAATCGCCACACCTTTAATAACCAGTTCCTTGCTGGGATCCCTCGGGATATCTGCACGGATGTTCCGCTTATCCGAAAACCCGCCGAAGATCGCTGAAACCTCGATCCTGACCTCCCATTCCTCCGGGATAATGAACTTGCATCCGCCGAATACGGTAAAGACATCGATGACGTTCCTGCCCTTTGCAAGCTGGGCGGTCCTCATGTTGTATTTCGAGCCTCCGAAGATCGCCGTGATCCTGCCCCCCCTGAAATTCTGGGAGGAAATGACCCTGTCACCGCCTCCGAAAATCGACATGTCGTCGAGAAAATCGGGTCCCTCATCCATGGGCTCCCTTTTCCTGGCCACACTGCGTGCAATCAGTATGGCGCCCAGTCCCAGGAGCAATGCCGGCCAGAACAGCCCGTGCCAGTTCCAGGGCATTTCATGGAACAACCTCGGAACCATGAATATCCCACCTACAAGGATCAGGATCCATCCTGCAGTCTTGGCCTCCCTCGAAAACAGGAAAAACAGCCCCAGAACGATCAGGAACGCCTGCCAGGAGAAAAGGATGGGCCTCAGCCCAAACGGGAAAAGGTTCATGTTGGCCAGAATGATCACGACGCCGATCAGCACCAGGATCAATCCCAGCAAAGCCCGCTTGTTGCTTTTTTCTTTTTCCATCGCAAAACCTCATTAGTGTGATTAAAGGACAAAATTACGCCGGTTTCTCCTGCAGGAAAAAAAATAATCGGTAAAACCGGGAATTTTATCGGCAAAAGCCGGGAAATGGGGATGGCAACGCTGAATTTATCCTTTTTTTCAGCCTTTCCCAGGCTTCGGCGCGTGCCATCCTGTTCCCGCCTGAAGCCTCCGGCCCTTCTCCTGAACGCATGAATCCGTGTCCCCCGCCCTCATAAATCACGGGTTCGTAAAACTGACCGTATTAAAATTCCATGTAATACCCCCGAGTATCCAGCGGCCCGGCATCCTGGCGCCCAGGATATCCGAGTAATCACGGTTCATCACGTTGTTCACCTGGAGGCCGAGCTGGAATCGGTTCTCCCACAAATATTGATCGAGGCGTACGTTCCAGACCATGTATGCTTTCGACAGGTTCCGGTTAATTTCCTGTGCGGTTTCCTCGTTCCGGTTCTTGTACATCGAGGTGATCCGTATACTGAATCCTCCGGACCGGATCCCCAGCCTTGCCTGCACGAGGTTAAGGGCATGAGCGGACAGGTATTTGGATACCACGGCCGAATCGCTTCGGGATCCAAGAAGTTGATGTGAAATTCCCCAGTCTAAAATCCAGCCCTGCCCCATCCGGTGCTTTCCGTATAGTTCGGTTTCCAAACCCGTGGTATTCAGAAGCCCGATGTTGCGGGCATAAAAGTAACTTCCCCCTGGAACCAGGTTTCCGTTGTCCGGGATGTCTTCAGCTTCGGTAAAAACATAGTCGATAAGGTCGCGTGAAAAACGGTGAAACCCGGTAATCCTGAACTGGATCTCCCCGCCCAGTCTCCTATCCACTCCCCCTTCAATGCTCCATGCCCTTTCTGCCGTGAGATCCGGGTTCCCGAGGTTCCTGCCCGGACTCAGGGGGCCATCCAGTCCCGTTGAAACGTATCTTTCCGTAAAATCGGGCGACCGCACGGACCTTCCCCCGGAGGCCCTGAAATTCCATTTGCCTGCGTTATAGGACAGGTTAACCTGCGGAAGGATTTCCACCCTGTACAGCGGGTCCAGGTCCAGCCTGGCACCGCCGCTCAGGCTAAGATTGCCCAGGACCCTGTACATCATAACGTAAGCCCCGGCATGCCGGTGCAGGTGGTTTCCCCGGTCCTTGCTTGTGATTTTTCGCCTGTCGGCCTGGAGTCCCGATGCCAGCCTGAATTCATTTCCGGCAAGAAAGAGGTGGTTTACCTGTATATTCAGGTAGCCCGTTCTATGGATATTGGCCTGGAATGCCGGGTTGAACAGAAAGGAGTCCCTTGTGGACTGGTATGCGGCCGCCAGGGTCATGGAATGGGCATCGCTGAGGCGGAAACGCAGCTGCATCTGGTTCCACCATTTCCGGACCTCTTCCCTGGAGAGATCCATGGAACTGTTGGTGTAAAAATACCGTGCATTGAAAAGTCTCCTGTCATAGGCTGTACGAAAGGAAAAATCTATGTTTTCGGTCGGTTTACCCGCAACAGAGAGTGAGGGAGTAATGATGTTGAAGTCCCCCCGCAGGCTGTCCGGGTCCAGCGGATGCCCGTCCGAGGCGTTATAGCTTACCCCCGCAGCCACACGCCACCCGGACTTCCCGAAACTCAACCCGGAATTACTGCGCTTCAGTTTATGCTGGCCGTACCACATTTCCAGTGTTCCGTCGATGCCGTCAGTATCCTGAATCACGGATTCAAAACTCCGGGTGACGATATTGACGACACCCCCGACCGCATCGGGCCCGTAAACGGCAGATGCCGGTCCCCTGTAAACCTCTATTCTCTCGATATCCACAAGTGGGACCGGGATGTTGCTGTTGAAATGGCCCGTGAGCGGGTCGTTGACGCGCATTCCATCGATCAATACCAGTACCTGGTTAAAGGTGGAACCACGGATGAGGATGTCCGACTGGGTACCGAAGGGTCCGCGGGATTGGATCTCTGCGAACGGCAGATACCGCAGGAGTTCATCTACGGAATTTACCGGCAGCGCGAGGATCCCGTCTGAACGGATCACCGTAACATGCCTTCCACTGCGGGCTTCGGTAAGGCCGAAACGATCGGAAATGACCTGTACTTCTTCCAGCGGTATGAGGGTATCGCTCAGCCGGCCCTGGCCCCGCAGAGCTGCATGACATAGGATCAGAAGTCCGGGGAGAAGTTTCCAGTACCTAGATCTCATCAATCTTTGCCGCTAGGATGAAGTCGTTTTCCGAAAGTCCTAGGATTGCATGCGTCCACAGTTCTATGCTTACCCTGGAAAAGAATACATGCATGACCGGGTGATGACCTTCTTCCTCAGCCAGACCGGCAACCCTGTTGACGAAACCGATGACCGAAGGGTAATCTCCCAGCTCAAAATCCTTGACGATTTTTATATCGTCCATCACTTCCCAGGGCTCTCTGAGCTGTCTGGAATAGTCTTCAATTTCATCCCGCGTAAGCTTGGGGACCCCGCCCTCGCAGGGCCTGCATTTCTTCCGGGTGAGTTTCAACGGTATGTTTATCAGAAATTCAGATACAAATGTCGTAAAAATACGGAATATAAAAAATCCACACTTTGGTTTAAAATGCCGTTTGTGAGTAAGTCTGTCGGACCCGTCAGTAACGGATCAGCCACTTGTAGCGCCGGGCGCTGTCACCAAGTTTTACGGCAAGCGTGAATTCATGCGATCCGAAACTGTGTCTCATGATGCTGCTGAGAGTATAATCGAAGGAATACCCGAAATAAAACTTGTCCACCTTTACGCCTCCCATGATGATGATGGCGCCTGCCGTTGCGCCGGTGCGGTAGCTCAGGCCGGCCCAGTAATTTTCATAGATATAAAGTTGGCCCGTGAGGTCTAGCTGGAATTTCCAGATCTCAGAGGTTTTCAGCAGGACGGAAGGTTCAAGGATCAGGTAGTCGTTGATGTCGATATTATAACCTCCTATCAGGTAATAATGCCGGAGGAGCTTGAAGTTTTCATAACTGGCCTGGCCGAATTTCAGAGAGGCTGAAAAGAGTTGTGAGGCAGAAAATCCGGCATAGAACCTTGGATCGGAATAGTATACTCCTATATCAGCATCCGGGATGAACATACGGTTGTTATAGTTGTTGACAAGGTCATCGTCCGGGTCATAAAGGCGAATGGCCTCCCTGTCAACCCGGAACTGGTAGAAACTTCCTGACAGCCCGAAGGAGAGTTGTCCCCTTTGGAAAGAAATGTGATAGGCATACGTGAATTTTGCACCCGTCCGGCTTACCAGTCCGGACTGATCTGTAAAGATGTATCCTCCCAGTCCGACTTTGCCGCTCCGGGAAGCTGCGGATCTTTTCTTTCGGATCGAGGCTCCCCTGGAGACAAAACTGTTCTTCAGGATCCTGGACTGGGCACTCAACGCATAGGTCCGCGGTGAATTCTCCATTCCTATCCATTGTTCCCTCGCGGTAAGGTTGAAGGCGGTATATCCCTCCGATCCTGCCACCGCCGGGTTGATCAGGAACTTGTTCATCATATACTGGCTGTACTGGGGCAACTGTTGCGCGCTCAGGTCCCGGTTCCCCAGAAAAAACATCCCGGCAAGAATAATTAGGAAATTTATATGATTAATGAACTTCAATTTCCTTCCTGTGATGTATGATGATCCAAAACTACCTCATAACCGTTATGACACCCGTGATCTTGTCCGATCCGTCGTTCAGGTTGATCACGTAATAATATGTATCCATCGGCACGTGCCTTCCTTTCAGGTTCCTGCCGTCCCACTCCTCCGTATATCCGCGGGTGGATCTCCAGACCAGCGTTCCCCAGCGGTCGAAAATCTCAATTTCAATGTCCGGATATGCCGCGGCCTCGTCGATCCGCCATATATCATTTACGCCATCGTTATTGGGCGTGATGGTATTGGCAATATTTGCGAAAAATTCCTTCGGCGAGCAGGCCCTGATCATGACCGATGCCGAATCGTAACATCCGACATCATTCGTTACGATCACCCAGATCTGCTGTCTGCCTGCCCTTACTTCGATCTGCTGGCTCGTTTCGCCGGTGGACCAGTTGTAGGTGCAACCCGGATTGCCTGCATCCAGGACCAGGGTCATTTCTCCGCACAGCGTGGTGTCGTTGCCAAGATCCACGACGGGACTCGGGTAAGAGCTTACCCGGACGCTGTCAAAGGCCGTGCAGCCGGCATCGTCAAATACCTGTATCCTGACCAGTTCCGTCGTATCTGCAGTGTAGGTTGAACCGGTTGATCCGTCGTTCCACATCAGCATGGTGAAATTGCCCTCCGGTACTATGGTCGTGGTAGAACCTTCGCAGATATCCCGATCCTCTCCCAGTTCCACGGTTGGTCCGTCAATGCTTACCTGGACGCTTACCGGATCGGAAACGCAAGCGTTTACAGAAGTCTCTGTAACCTCCAGGCTTCCGGTGGCGATCTCGGTACCCCAGTCGATCCATACCGTATCGCTGTAATCGTTCACGATGGTTCCGTTCGTTATGGTCCATGTGAATGCAGATCCGGTTTCTCCGCTCACGATATAACGGTAAAGGGGTCCGTTTACGCACGCATCCTCCGGAGATTCAACGAAGGATGGTGCCGGAATGGTAAATACGGTTACCGTGACGGAAGCCGCTGCCGTGATGTTGCAATCGCCCTCAAACCTCACATAATAGGTTGTGGATGTCAAAGGAGCGGAGATACTGAGGTTATTGCCCGTATCAATGCTGCTGCTCATGGATGCATCGTCAAACCAGCTCGCAATGGCGCCGGTTCCGGCAGTGCCGCCGCTGTAACTCAGGGTGATGGTCCCGTCCCCGGCGCATATGCTGTCGCGGTCTGCTGCGGCACTGTTCGGGGCCGTTGAAAGGGTTTTTATGGTTAGAGTACCTGCAGCAAAGTCCGTCGTATCGCAATACCCTTCAAACCTTACATACCATGTGGTGGTTGTATCGGGAGTAGTTACGTTCAGGCTGGTTCCGGTTCCGATGGACGCTGCCAGGGTATCCGAATACCAGACTGCAATCGATCCGGTACCCGTGGAACCGCCCGTATAGGTAAGGTTTACGGTTCCGTCACCCGGGCACAGGTTATTTCTGTCCGGAATAACGGCGGACGGGGCTGTACTCGACGTGTAGACTTCAACCGTTGTACTCACGGGTGTTGTATTACCGCAGAGCCCCTCGAACCGCACATAGTATGTAGTTGTCGTAACCGGGGCCGGGATGACCAGGTTGTTGCCTTCGCCTTCCGGTGTGGTGAACGAGGCATCCGGGTACCAGCGGGCAACGGCCTGGTCACCCAGGGTGCCGCCGGCATAACTCAGGGTTACGACGCCCTCGCCGGGGCATACCGTATCCCGGTCGCTTGCGGCGGATACCGGTGCCGTGGATCCGGCAAGTACGTATACCTGTGTGGATACGGCTGCCGTGGTATCGCAGGCCGATTCATAGCGGACATAATAATCGGTGGTAACCAGCGGTGCGGTTACGCTCAGGTTATTGCCGTTGCCGATACTGCTGCTCATGGATACATCATCATACCAGGTGGCCACGGCACCGGTCCCCCCGCTTCCGCCACCATAACCGAGAAGGATGTTCCCATCGCCGGGGCAGATGCTGTCACGGTCGGCATAGGCGCTGTCGGGAGCTGTCGAAAGATCTTTAATAAACAATCTGAAACCGGCGGCGGCGGAAGTGTCGCAATCCGCCTCGAACCGCACAAAGTAACTCGTGGAAATTGCCGGAGCCGGGAACACGAGATCATTGCCCGTTCCCACAGAGACCGTCAATGCGGAATCCGCATACCAGACAGCTATGCCGTTGGTCCCGGGATCCCCGCCTGTGTATGTCAGTGTAATGTTGCCGTCAGCCGGGCAAATGCTGTCACGGTCGGAGAAAGCTGTATCCGGTTCCACCGCAAGTGCATTGATCCTCAGCAGGGTCCCCACAGCCGCCGTAGTGTCGCAATCCCCTTCAAACCGTACGAAGTAAGTGGTCGATACGGTCGGTGCCGGTACGCTCAGGTTATTGCCGGTTCCGGCAACCATTGTAAGCGAGGAATCGGAATACCAGCGTGCGATCGCACCCGTTCCCGGATTGCCACCGCTGTAGTTGAGTACAATGCTGCCATCGCCCGGGCAAATATCGTTTCGGTCCGTGCTTGCCGACGTGGGTTCTATGGACCCGGACTTTATATTTACCGTTGTTGAAACTGCAGCAGATGTATCGCAGTTGCCTTCGAATCTTACGTAATAAGTGGTCGCTGCTGTGGGCGCCGGGATGACCAGGTTGTTCCCGGAACCGATGTTGCTGGTCAGTCCCGCATCATCGTACCACATGGCGTTGCCGCCTCCAACCATGACGCCGCCGCCGTACATCAGGGTTATGACGCCATCACCGGCGCATACGGTATCGCGGTCGCTGTAGGCGCTGTCCGGCGGTACAACCGTCGTCTGGACCGTAACCGTAAAGTAGCAGGAATCCGAGTTCCCGCTCTGGTCCGTGATCCGGTACCACACGGTGGTCACACCCTTGTTGAAGCTGGTGCCGCTGGCATCAAGGTTACCGGATCCTGTGGTTGATCCTTCAAACCTGAAGGTAACCGGGTTGGCCGTGCAATTGTCGCTCTCAAGGACCGGGGCGATCCCGTTCACCACCATGCTGCAGTTGCCGGCCGGCGCCGTAACCGTCACCGGAGCCGGGCAGGATACCAGCGGATCGATGTTATCAACGACGGTGACAGTGCTCTGGCAGGTGCTGTAATTGCCGCTATCGTCCGTTACCGTCATGGTAACCGTGTTAGCACCAAGGTCTGCACAGGTAAAGCTGCTTACATCCAGTGCCATGGTCTCAATGCTGCAGTTATCCGTGCTACCGTTGTCAATATCCGAGCTGTCGATGCTTGCGTTCCCGAATATATCCAGTTGAACCGTGATATCCTGGCAGGCAGCAAGGGGTTTAATGCTATCGGCCACGGTTACATTTGCCAGGCAATTATCGGTATTACCGCATACATCCGTGAAAGTCACAGTTATGGTTTGAACCCCTGCATCCGCACACGTGAATGTATACTGGCTCAGTTTAATGGTTTCTATGCCACAATTGTCTGATCCCCCGTCATCAACAAAACTGGAATCAATGGTGTAGGTTCCGGAACCATCCAGGTATATGGTGGTATCTTTGCATAAGGGTGTAGGAGGTGTGTTATCCTGCACCGTGATCGTCTGTACCTGGTCCGCTGCCGCATTGCCGCAGTCGTCAGCAAGACTCCAGGTCCGGGTGATCAGAATGTTGCAGGGATCGGTATTATCCACCGCGTCGGAGTAACTGGCATCCAGTCCCGCGCTGCAGTTGTCCGCCTCGTCCGTAACATCGCCTGTAGCTGCCGTGCTGGCATCGTAGGCACAGGAGGCATCCGAGTAGATCGTCAGATCCGCCGGAGCCGTGAACGTCGGCGGCGTGGTATCCTGGACCGTGATCGTCTGTACCT
>CAZNQG010000022.1:0-37187 GCA_964575235.1 uncultured Bacteroides sp. | reverse complement strand
AAGATGGAGGTCGGCCGTGGTGGTACGAAGGTAAGGCCGCTCATAACGGTTCCACCCCCCGGAAGTCCCCTGCCGCGGGAACTCATAGGATTTTGCCCCGAAGGATCGGCCGTTGAGGAAGAGCTCCACGCTGTCGCAGTTGGTGTAGACGAGGACCGGGAATACCTGGCCTTCCCTTCCTTTCCAGTTCCAGTGCGGGAAAACATAGACCATGGGTTCCCGGGTCCACTGGCTCTGGTAGAAATAGTACCCGTCCTTGGGGAATCCGCACAGGTCTATAACCCCGGAGGAAGCATTCTTATGGGGCCACCACGCCTCGCCCAGGTAATCGATGCCGGTCCACATGAAATCCCCGATCACGTAATCGTGCACGGCTTCAAACTTCCAGAGCTGCTCGGCCCGGATCATACGGGTATTGTAGGCGGCCCGGACCCGGCCCGGGTCGTCGCCGACGGGGTACCATCCGCGGATGCCCCCGTTCGACACGCTTTCGGTTCCAACCATCTTCCAGTGTGGATGGGAGTGCCGGTCCACACTGTAATAAAGCTCCCTTCTTTCATGCCAGCGGTCCACGTAATTGTAGCCCACGATGTCCGGCATTTCCAGGAAGGGCAGGAGAGCCGTGCGGCCATCCGCGGCAATGTGATCGTTACCCGTTGTGACCGGGCGGGTGGAATCTTCCCGGTGAAAGGTTTCGATCAGGGGCCGCAGGACCTCGTGGCCCCCTTCCAGGCGCTGCTCGCCGATCTCGTTGCCGGCGCTCCACATCACGACCGAGGGCCGGTTGCGGTCCCGCTCCACGAATGCAAGCAGGTCACGTTGCGACCAATCATCGAAATACTTGTGGTATCCGTGCTCGACCTTGCCGGACCGCCATTCGTCGAAGGCCTCGTCCATAACCAGGAAACCCATCCTGTCGCAGAGGTCCATGAACCCGGGGGCCATGGGGTTGTGTGAGGTCCGGATGGCATTGCATCCCATTTCCTTGAGGATCTCAAGCCTCCGTTCCCATACCCGTTCCGGCACGGCCGCCCCGACGCAGCCCCCATCGTGGTGCAGGCACACGCCTTTCATTTTAACCCGATCTCCGTTCAGCAGGAATCCATGGTCGGCCGAATATTCGATGCTCCTGATCCCGAAGCTTGATCGAACCCGGTCCGCCGTCCCTTCCGCGGTAAGGACCTCGGTGCGAAGTTCGTAAAGCCGGGGCTTCTCCACCGACCAGAGGGCGGGATTCTCAACCCGGATTTGCCGGACGAATTCAAGGGTTTCCCCAGGGGCAATGGCGACGGACAGTTCATGGCTGCCGCAGGCCTCGCCGCTGTCGTCGTAGATGACGGAGCGGAGAACGGCTTTCCGGGTTTCCGGATATGCGTTCCGGATGCGGGTGCGGATGTCAACCTGGGCGGATTCCGGTGCGATCTCCGGCGTTGTTATAACGATCCCGCAGGGTTCAATGTGCAGCTTATCAGCAAGGTAAAGCCAGACATGCCGGTAGATGCCCGAACCGCTGTACCACCGGCTGTTGGGCTGGGCGGAATTGTCCACCCTCACGGCCAGGGTATTGCCCTCGGGTATTAAATAAGGACCCAGATCGTACCGGAACCCGATGTACCCGTAGGGCCGGTTCCCCAGGTGATGCCCGTTTATCCAGACGTCGGAATTCATATACACGCCCTCGAAATCGATCCAAACTGTTTTGCCGGGAAGAGCAACGGGCATGTCAAAGGTCTTGCGGTACCATGCAATTCCCCCGGGGAGATAGCCTCCCCTTCCGCCTGCGGGAGCCTCCCGGTCAAATTCACCTTCCACGCTCCAGTCGTGGGGCAGGTCAAGGCTTCTCCATCCGCTGTCGTCCAGTTGAGGGTCTTTCCCGTTTTCAACATCCCCCGGGTGGAATTTCCAGTTGAAATCCATGGAATAGGTCTGCCTTCCTTCCTGGGCAGGCATTGCTCCCGGGAAGGCGAACAGCATCAGCATAAAGGTTATGATCTTTCGCATGGAGATAAAATTAATAGAAATATGCCTCACTCAAATGGTTGGCCCCGTGAACATTGCTTCAGACCTGCTCTGCAAACGATTGCGTTAGCTATTTTTTTAGTATATTAGCTTTTAAAGACGCACTCACTGTGCACAAGGGACAGGTAACCATTAAAGACATTGCCAGGGAACTGGGAATATCGCCTTCAACAGTCTCCAGGGCGCTGAAGGATCACCCGGACATCAGCCAGGAGACCAAGAAGGCGGTCCGGGCGCTGGCCGAAAAGCTACATTACACGCCCGATCCGATCGCCCTAAGCCTGAAAAGCAGACACAGCAAGATCATTGGCGTTATCGTGCCCGACATCGTTCATTATTTTTTCTCGACGGTCATCCATGGAATCGAGGATGTTGCCTACGACTTAGGGTATACCGTCATGGTCTGTGAGTCGAACGAGACCTATGAGCGCGAGGTGAAGAACGTGGACACCCTCCTGTCGAGCCGGGTGGACGGGATCCTGATTTCCGTCACCAAGCGGACCCGGGAATCCGGGCATTTCAGGAAAGTACAGGAAGCCGGCTTGCCGGTTGTTTTCTTTGACCGGGTCTGCCGCGACATCGATACGGACCAGGTGGTGGTCGATGACGAGAAGGGTGCATTCACGGCGGTAGATCACCTGCTGAGCAACGGATGCAAACGGATCGCCCTGCTGGGCTCCGAATCCTACCTGCTGATCGGAGAGGAAAGGCAGAAGGGCTACCTGAGGGCACACCGGGAGAGGGGACTGGAGCCCGTTCCGGAGCTAATGGCTATCTGCGATACCGCGGAAATGGCCGAGGAGGTGGTACCCCGCATGCTGAAACTGCCCGATCCGCCGGATGCGTTTTTTGCTGTAAACGACCTCACGGCTGCCGTCACGATGAAGATCGTGAAGGATGCGGGACTGTACGTTCCCTCGGATGTTTCGATCGTAGGCTTCACGAACGGTGAAATATCGGTTTTGACGGACCCCACCCTGAGTTCCGTCGAACAGTTCGGGTACGACATGGGGCAGGAGGCGGCACAGCTCCTGATCCGTCGGATCGAGGCAACGGAAGACTATCCGTGCCAGAAAAAGGTAATTGAAACCAAACTGATCGTCAAGGGATCCACATCCCGTTTATGATATTCCCTTCCGGGTCAGTCAAACCAATAATTCCCGACCATGGCAAGAGAAGTAAAAGCGAACCAGGACTACAAAAGCAAATTACTCAAACTGATCCCCTCGGAAATCGTGGCCGCCTACATGGTGATCGAGGGCATCATCCCCGAGGAAAGAAAATACATTGGCACCCTGATCCTTTCCCTGGTGCTCTTGGGAATGCTTCCCTTTTACTTGAGAAAAATCTACAGGGTCCGCAGGCTCGGGCAGCATGTCTTTGTCATGCTCGCCTTTATGGTCTGGATATATTCCCTCGGCGGACCCTTCAAGTACTGGGACATCTGGGAGGCATGGATCGGTTCTTCCCTGCTGATCCTCTATACCCTGGCGATCCCCCTGTTCTACAGGCCGGCCGAGAACAACGCCTGGTAATCCCCCCAGGTAGGATTGGCAGGCTTTATACGGGACTCCCACTGATAAAATTCGTGCCGGCGGACGATGCCCTTTCACCGGTTCCGGCCAGCGGGTTTTCTAATAAAATCCCCTCGCCAGCGAGGCGATGTTCTGAACCAGCATGAGGATAGCCAGTAAAGCCCCGAATATGATTCCAATGATTTTCAGGGTTTTGTTCCTGATAACGACGCCCAGCACGACCGGGATGAAGGCATAAATCATGTTCAGCGATGACCAGATGTACCGGGTCGGTCTCGAGTACCAGCCCGGAGAAAATTTGTTCATGAGAAGGAGGGTGAGGGTATTCACCAGCATGAACAGGATAACGATCAAAAGCAGCACATCGGCAGTTCCCGCGGCGTCCGGCACCCTTGCTCCACTTTCCTCCAGTCCCTCATAACCGGACCCGTCGAAGGCGAGGATGGGTATGAAAATGAAACTCAGCAAGATCACCCCGACGGTAAAACCTTCCGATTTGCCGAATTTTTTCACCAGCAGGTTCCAGCTCCAGATGATGAAGACAAAGTTCACAAAGGGGATCATCCACAGGAAGAGCCACCACCATGGCTTCTTGATGATTTCCATGAAAACGATGATGTTGTAGATCGGGATAAGTACTGCCCAGCCGGGCTTGCCCGCCTTTGCATAGATGATCCACATAGATACGACCATCAAGGCGATGACGGCCAGATAGACGATGATCAGGACTGCTTCCATAGGCTTGGTTTTAAGGTTGTATAGATAAAAATAATTTATTTTCAGCCCGGAACAAAGCCGGCTGTTGGAGTTTTTGACGATCTTGCGTAAATTCATTGCTTACCTCAAGCATTCTGCCGTGAACGAGTTCATCCTTGCGCTTGATTCGGGAACCACCAGCAACCGGGCAATGCTGTTCGACCGGGAAGGAAGGGTTACCGGCATGGCGCAGCGGGAATTCAGGCAAATCTTCCCGGGACCGGGCCTCGTCGAGCATGACGCGGAGGAAATATGGTCCTCCATGCTCTCCGTAGTGAAGGAACTGCTGGAGAAGACAGGCGTAAAGGGGGAACAAATATCGGGCATTGGGATCACCAACCAGCGGGAGACCACGGTGGTATGGGATAAAAAAAGCGGGCGGCCGCTCTGCCATGCAATCGTGTGGCAGGACCGGCGGACCGCAGGCTGGTGCGATCAGCTTGCCCGGGCCGGGAAGGAAGAACTGGTGAGGGATAAAACGGGACTCGTCATCGATGCCTATTTCTCCGCTTCCAAGATCCGGTGGATCCTGGATCATGTGGATGAAGCACAGGAAATGGCCGGAAAGGGGCGGCTTGCCTTCGGAACCGTAGACTCCTGGCTGGCGTGGAAACTGACCGGGGGGGGACTGCACATCACGGATCCCGGAAACGCCAGCCGGACCATGCTTTACAATATTCACAGCCTGGAATGGGACGCTGAACTGCTTGAGCTTTTCGGGATCCCGCCGGGCATGCTTCCCGAAGTACGCCCGAGCAGCGAAATATACGGGGAAACCGAGCCCGGCCTTGTCGGCGTGCGGGTCCCCATCTGCGGGATCGCAGGCGACCAGCAGGCGGCCCTGTTCGGGCAGATGTGCCTTGATAAGGGCATGGCCAAGAACACATACGGAACGGGCTGTTTCGTGGTAATGAACACCGGCAGCCGGGCCATCGCTTCCCGCCATAAGCTCCTGACCACGATCGCATGGCAGGTCGGCGGACAGGTGTGTTACGCCCTGGAAGGGAGCATTTTCATCGGCGGGGCCGTGGTGCAATGGCTGCGGGATAAGCTTAAGATCATCCGGACTTCGGCCGATGTAGAGAAACTTGCCTCGGCAGTGGACGGCAACGGGGGGGTTTATTTTGTCCCGGCTTTCGTGGGACTGGGAGCACCGCACTGGGATCCCTATGCGACGGGGACCATCATCGGGATCAACCGCGACACCACGGACGCCCACATCGCCCGGGCAGCCCTGGAATCCATAGCCCTGCAGTCCGCCGACGTAATCCGGACCATGGAAAGGGATTCGGGCATAACGATGAAGGAACTGCGGGTCGACGGGGGTGCGGTGGTCAACGACCTGCTGATGCAGATCCAGGCGGACGTCCTGCAGAAAGACGTGATCCGGCCGGCCGTCACCGAGACCACCGCAATGGGGGCGGCCTTTCTCGGGGGACTGGCCACCGGTTTCTGGAAGGATCCTCAAGAACTCCGGAAGAAGTGGAAACAGGAAAAGGTTTTCAGTCCCCAGACCGGCAGCGAGACCGCCGGGAAGCTCAGGACGGAATGGGAGCGCGCCCTGGGACGCAGCAGGCAGTGGAACCTGCCGGAGGGAGGTGCAGGCCTTCCGGGTGAAGCGGCAAGCGGAAACCATACAGGCAAATAATGGACAGGGAAAGCATTTTGAAGGAATTACGGACGGCCGGTAAGCCGTGGGACATCCTGATCGTCGGGGGTGGGGCTACCGGGATGGGAACGGGCATCGATGCGGCATCCAGAGGCTACCGGACCCTGCTCATCGAACAGCACGATTTCGGCAAGGGTACTTCCAGCCGGAGCACCAAGCTGGTTCACGGCGGCGTCCGCTACCTGAGGCAGGGGGACGTATCCCTGGTATTTGAGGCGCTGAAGGAAAGGGGACTGATGCTGCAGAACGCGCCTCACCTGGTAAGCAACCAGTCTTTCATTATACCGGCCTACGACTGGTGGGAAGGCCCTTTCTATACGGTGGGACTGAGAGTGTACGATGTCATGGCCGGGAGTATGGGACTGGGACCCTCAAGGCACATCAGCAGGGAGGAGACCATCGAGGCCCTTCCGAACATCGAGCGAAAGGAACTCAGGGGCGGGATCATCTACCATGACGGCCAGTTCGACGATGCCCGGATGCTGATCAGCATGGGGGAAACCTGCCGGAAATTCGGAGGCACGGTGCTCAACTACATGGAGGTAACCGGCCTCCTTAAGGAAAAGAACCTGGTTTCAGGGGTAAGGGCCCGCGATACGGAGACCGGAGAGGAGTTCGATCTACCCTCCCGTGTCGTGATCAACGCCACCGGCGTTTTTGCCGACCGGATCATGCAAATGGATGAACCGGGGAACAGAAATATGATCCGGCCGAGCCAGGGAATTCACCTGGTGCTGGACCAGGATTTCCTGAAGGGGGAACATGCCGTCATGGTTCCCCATACCGCGGACGGGCGCGTGATGTTTGGCGTTCCCTGGTATAACCGGGTGGTGCTTGGAACCACCGATACGCTCATCGAAAAACCGGCCCTGGAGCCCCGGCCCCTTGAAGAGGAAATCGATTTTGTACTGGATACCGCTGGGGAATACCTGGTCCGGAAACCCTCGAGGAAGGATGTGCTGTCTATGTTTGCAGGGCTAAGGCCGCTGGCCGCGCCGGAAAGCGAAGGGAAACCCACCCGGGAGATTTCCAGGCACCATAAGGTGATGGTTTCCGTGTCCGGGCTGGTCTCGGTCATCGGCGGGAAATGGACCACCTACAGGAAGATGGCGGAGGATGCCGTCGATTATGCCATCATGGTCGGCTCCCTGCCCGACCGGCCTTGCCTGACCCGCGATATACGGATACACGGGTATGCGGAAGGAACGGTCCCCGGCGATCCCATGAGGGCATATGGAAGCGACCGGGCCGAAGTGGAAAGCCTGGACCCACCGGACCGAAGCCCATGGCTGAGCGGGATCCTGAAGATCCGTAAGTCTCAGGTCATCTGGGCCGCCCGAAAGGAAATGGCCCGGACCCTGGAGGATGTGCTGGCACGGCGGACCAGGGCCCTCTTCCTGGATGCCCGGGAAAGCCTGGAAATCGCACCCGGGGCCGCGGAACTCCTGGCAGGGGAGCTGGGTAAGGACAGCGTATGGACCGCCGAACAGCTCCGGCATTACGGGGAACTGGCCCGGAACTACATGGTTAATTATTGATCCGGTCCCGGGATGAAACCGAAGAATTCGGAAAGCCGGCAAACAAATGAATCCATGCAGGGATAAATACCGGCAACCTTTTAAATAAACCCCCGTCCTTAAATGGGGCCGCCATCCGGAGATCCGATGGGAATACATCGTTCAATTGGCATAACATTCATCCTGGCGCTGGTATTTCCGTTTGCAGGGACCATGGCCCAGAAAACCGTTGTGCATGGCGTGGTTAAGGATGAACGGGGAGAACCCATGGCATTCGTCAATGTGGCATTCAGGCACAGCACCGTGGGGACGATCACCGATGTGGACGGCAGCTATTACATCCAGACCCTGAATCCTACCGACTCCCTGCTGGCTTCCTGCCTGGGTTACGGAAAAGTTTCTCATCCCGTCCGCCGCGGACAGGAGCAGAAAATAGATTTCATGCTGGAACGGATTTCCGTTGAAATCGAGGAGGTTACGGTCCGGCCGGGAGAAAACCCCGCTTTTGCGATCCTCAGGAACATTCACGAACGTAAGAAGATCAACAACCCCGACCGCTTCGATTCGTACCAGTACCGGTCGTACAACAAGCTCAGGCTGGACCTGAACAACATCGAGGACGAATTCAAGCAGCGCATGCTGATACGCCAGTTCGACTTCGTTTTCGAGCACATGGATTCATCCGAAACCTTTGGGAAGAATTACCTTCCCATCCTGATCTCCGAATCCGTCACCCGCTATTATTTCCAGAAATCCCCGCCCGTGGATAAGGAAGTGATCGAGGCGTTCCGGATATCGGGCGACCTGAACAACACGATATCCCAGTATTCCGGGAAAATGTACCAGCGGCTGAACGTGTACGATAACTTCTTGTCGCTTTTCGAGCCGGGCTTCGTGAGCCCCGTTGCCGACTTCGGCAAATTCTACTATAAATACCACCTGGAAGACAGCGCCCTGATCGAGGGCTCCTGGTGTTACCAGGTCGCCTTTCAGCCGAAGCGCAAGATGGAGCGGACCTTTTACGGCTATTTCTGGGTGGCGGACACATCCTGGGCGATCAAGAAGGTCCTGCTCCGGGTATCCTCGGATGTAAACATCAATTACATGAACGACCTGGTGGCCGTCAACGAGTACCAGAAGATCAACGATTCCATATGGTTCCTGCAGAGCGAGGAGATCCTGATCGATTTCAACCTGACGGACCGGTCATACGGCTTTTTCGGAAGGAAATACTCAAGCTACGAAGACATACAATTGAACGTTCCCGTGCCCGACCATATCAGGAAAGAGCTCAGCAACACCGTCGTGCTCGAGGACAGCCTCGAGCGCAATGAAGCCTGGTGGAACGCGCATCGTTCCGATGATCTTTCCAGCGAGGAGGAAAACGTCTACCGGATGGTCGATTCGGTCAAGAAGGTCCCGGTTTTCAACACCGTCTATGGCATCGGGGAGATGCTGCTGGATTATTACTATGTGATCGGTCCGGTTGAACTGGGACCCTATTATACCCTCTACAGCCACAACCCGATCGAAGGCCATCGGTTCCGCCTGGGAGGGAGGACCAGCAACAACTTCAGCACCCGGCTCCGGTTCGGGGGACATTTGGCCTTCGGTACAAGCGATAAGAAATGGAAATACGGGGTCCTCGGGGAATACATGTTCGACCGCAACCCGCGCATCCGGGCCGGCGGATCCTATTACCACGACATGCGACAGCTCGGGAAGAGCGAAAACGCCTTCCGGGATGACAATATCCTTGCCACCATCCTGAGGCGCAGGCCCAACTACAAGCTGACCATGGTGAACCAGTACAACCTGTTCTTCGAGCGGGAATGGTTCCAGGGATTCGCCAACACCCTCAGGTTTACCCATCAGGTCATTTACCCGACCCCGTACGTACCGTTCGAGCTTATCGAAGAGAACGGTACAAGCTCCCTGGCATCGCTGATGTCTTCGGAATTCACCATGAATTTTCACTTTGCCTATCAGGAGAAATTCCTGCTCGGGAAATTCGAAAGGCAGAGCCTGGGTACCGTATACCCGATGCTGGATCTGGATCTGAGCTGGGGTCCCAAAGGCATGTTCGGCAGCCGGTACGAATATTATAAGATAAGGGCCAGGGTGTACGACAAGATCGAGACCGACCCGGTCGGGTACCTGAAATACTGGCTGACGGCCGGAAAAATTTTCGGGGAGCTGCCCTATCCCCTGCTTGAACTGCACCAGGGCAACGAAACCTATACGCACGATGTATATGCCTTCAATATGATGAACTACTATGAGTTCGTCTCGGATGAGTGGGCAAGCCTGACGGCGGAACACCATTTCCAGGGATTCTTCCTGAACCGGATCCCGGGGTTGAGGTGGTTCGAACTGAGGGAGGTTGCATCGGTCAAGTTCCTGGTGGGTCGCTTGAGCGATGCCAATAAAAACGTTATGGAGTTTCCGCCGGGGCTAACCTACCTGAGACAGCCCTATTTCGAAGGCAGCGTCGGCATTGAAAACATCCTGAAACTGGTCCGGGTGGATGCAACCTGGAGGTTCACCTATCGGGACCATCCGGATATCCAGAAATTCGGGATCCGGGTGGCCCTGTCCATCCAGTTCTAGGTCGGGCCCCGGCAGGCGAGGTTCCCGTCACACTGTATTCCCATCGGCCTGCCCGGCGGACCCGATTCCCGCCGAGGACCCGATTCCCGCCCGATCGGGGACCGATACATGCCCAACAGGCTGACTGCAGATCTCTAATCCAGATCCCGGAACACCCTCCGGAAATGATAACCGTAGATACTGTATGTGATGGCGAGCGAAAAGGTGGCCGGCCGGTTGAAAAGGCTCCAGAAAAGGATTTTCCAGTAATAAAGCCGTTCCCTGTTCAGGATGCCCAGTATAAGGATGGAACGGACGAATGCCTTGATCTTTGCAATTGTAATGCCGGTCTGCTGCTTGATCCTTGGCTGGTAAATCTTGAGGAAGCGGACCACCCTTTCATGGTATGCCTTCCCGGAATAAATGGTCCGCACAATGTTGCGGTATCCGTTCAGCAGAAGCTCCCGGTCCATTTTCGGGATGAAATTCAGGAAGGTGCTGGTATTGTTGCCGCTGCTGTTTTGCAGGATCCTTCCTTCCTTCTCCAGGCGCCTGTAAAGTCTCGTGTTGTTGAGGGCGTTCAGCACTCCCACCATGGCGGTGATGATCCCGCTTTCCTGTATGAAATCGATCTGGCGTTGGAAAATACCGGGGGAATCGCTGTCGAAACCGACGATGAAACCGGCGGCGACTTCCATGCCGGCGGACTGTATCTTGTTTACACTGCCGATGAGGTCGCGCTCCCGGTTTTGCTTCTTGTTACATTCTGCCAGTCCCGCCTCATCCGGTGTTTCGATGCCCACGAATACCTTCCCGAAGCCGGCCCGGACCATCAGGTCCATGAGCCGGGGTTCGTCCGCAAGGTTGACGGAAGCTTCCGTGGTATAAAAGAAGGGATGATCCCTTTCTTCTGCCCAGCGTACCATGGCAGGCAGGAGGTCCCTTTCAAGCTTCCTCCGGTTCCCGATAAAATTGTCGTCTACGAAAAAAACAGCACCCCGGAACCCGGTTTCATACAGCTTGTCGAGTTCCATAAGGACCTGCCCGGTGGATTTGGTACGGAAGCGGCGCCCCAGCAGGGCGGTAATCTCGCAGAACTCGCAGTCGTAGGGACAACCCCTGGAATACTGTATATTGAGTTGTGCGTATTTGGAAACATCGATGAGGGAGTAGTCCGGCGCGGGGGACATGTGCATCTCAGGGTGATCGTTGGTACGGTAGATTTTTGCAGGATTGCCCTTTTGCAGGTCGCCCAGGAAACGGGGCAGGGTGATTTCTGCCTCGCCCAGCACCAGATGGTCGATCCGGTCCAGGTAGCCTTCCGGTTCTCCGGTGAACAGGGGTCCTCCTGCGACGGTTTTTGTATTGAGTTTACGGCACAGGTCAATGACCTGCCTGGCTGATTCCTGCTGCACCGACATGGCCCCGATGAAGACGTAATCCGCCCAGCGGATATCGGACTCCTTCAGGGAGGAAACGTTCAGGTCCACGAGCTTCTTATTCCAGTCCCCGGGCAGCAGCGAGGCAACGGTCAGGAGTCCCAGGGGGGGATTTAGCGCCTTCTTTGATACGAATTTCAGAGCATGCTTGAAGCTCCAGTAGGTATCGGGATATTCCGGGCTGATCAACAGTATGTTCATGTCTGAAAGGTTTTGGGGCAAAAATATTTCCCCGCACGATATCCCGGAAAAAAATGGGATGAAACGTCCGAATATCGGGATTTTCAGCAAGAATTTGTGGCGGGTGGCATTGAACGGTGACGAATGGCATTCGTCACTACTGCGGCTTTTCAAGGGCTCCCTGCACGGACAGGAGATATTGCCGGGAGACCGGTATCTCCTCCCCGTAACCGGCCAGCCGCAAACGGTATCCCTGTGACGTTCTTTTCAGACCGGTTACCGCCCGTGTGTTGACGATGCAGGTGCGATGGCAGCGTACCATCCCCGGGAAAGGACGGAGCTGGTCTTCAATGCTGCTCATGGTCGCCCGCAGAAGTTTCTTCTGGACGGATCCCTCTTCCCTGAAGATGACCTCGACGTAGTTTTCGGCCGATCGTACAAGCATCAAGGCCCCGGGTTCGAAAAGAAGCTTTTCGGCGCGGTTATCCGAATGCAGGATTATGGTGGGCTTTTCACCGGGATGCTTTTCCGCTCGCTCTTCAGGTCCCCCGCCGGACATGTGCATCACCTCCAGGCGGTTTCTCAGGTTCCGGATCTCGTTGACCGTCATCATCATTACCACCATGACCAGGCAGAGCAGGACGATCTTGAAGGCCAGGTACATGGTCATGGGCACCTTCCCGACATAGGCAAGATAAAAGGCGAAGGCCACGGAATTCAGGACCCAGATCAGGAAAAGAAGAAGAAGCTCCCATTTCAGGTCCCAGCTATCCGGATGAAATTGCCTGCGGAAAGCCCAGGGGAGGATTATTTTCACCAGGCCGGCCAGGATGATCACGATGCCGGCAAACCCGGCAATGGTCAGGATGTAAGCGTCGAAATCCGCAGAATTGAGATCGAAGGGCTGGAAGAACAGGATGAAAAGAAAGATCCCGGCGGCCACACCTGCGATTAGCCTGAGGCTGTACTTCAGGTCCGAAGTAAAGGGATACGGTTTATTCAGGAAGTCGAACATTCCGGGCTCTGGCCGGGTCGGTCCCCGGTCCTGGTTTTGTGAATTATCCCGAAATTAGCCAAATAAATAGAGTTTTCATCCTGTATCCAGGATTTTTTCCAGGGCTCCCGGGAGCATTACGCTATCCCCGGAATCCGGTTCATTGCATCCTTTTCATCCTTGAATACCGGAACAGTCGAACGCTTTCTATGGCCACCAGCGCTTTGTGTATTTCATACTGGCAGATCAGGGAATCGTGTTTGCCGTAACAGGTCCTGCCTTTGGGATCGTTCTGGTAAAGGTCATAGAGGATCGGCAGGGCTTTTTTCGACTGGATCCGGCCCAGCGTCCAGACCGCAACATGAGTACGGTCGTAGGCTGAATTGCCCTCATCAAGCAGGAAAGAAATAAGAGCGTCCTCGGCGCTTCCGGGGTACCTTTCCATTGCAATGTTGATGTTTTCCTTCACGTCACGCCCGATCCAGGCATGCAGTGCAAGCCAGGAGGCAAACAGGAGCAGGATAATTCCAGCGGCTGTCCGGAGAATGGGTCGTTTCATGGTTCGTTGTGTTTTAATTTATTGGACCCGCGATGTTTCCGGGTCGGCCCAGAGGGTTTCCCCCTTGGTCAGCCAGGATATTCCGAAAGCCCACAGGGCAAGGGTTTCGAGCCAGAATACCGGATCGCAGTCCCGAAGGACCGGAAATTTGTTTTCCAGGTAAAACGAATACAGGGCGATCAGGGCCATGGAACCGAGCATGGCATAAGCGCAGACCCGGTATATCCGGTTCCGTATCTTCTTTTGAGGGGTCACCGGCTCTTTCGAAATGGTAAAGAGAAAAAGGGAGAAGTACGAGAGGACGAGAAAAAACCCGGCGGCGGACATGAAATGGATCGTGCTGACAATCCCCGTGTCAACGGCCTCGGGGATGCAATGCGTAAGCGGTTCGCTTACCGAAGTGGGGAAGAAGGCAACCCCGAGCGCAAAGATACAGGCCAGGTTGCCCGCTAAGGAATCGCGCCGGTCATAGCCCCGGTATGCGAAAAGGAACAGGGCGACAGCACACAGGATCCCCACGAGGATGTCCCTCATGCCGGTATGGTAATAACTGCTGATGGAACTCTGTATCTCCCGGCAATCTCCGCAGGTGACCGACCCGATGATAAGGACCACGGGAAGCGAGATGCCGAGGATGCCCACGGACTTTCTCAGGGTAAGGTACGATATAAGCCTGGGCTCTTTATCCGTATGGTTTATGCTGATATTTTCCATGATGGATTCAGTTTTTTATTTGCATGTTTATTTCACTAATCACGGCTTCCAGTCCCTCCCGGTAGGATGGGTAACGGGGGTGCCAGTCCAGTATTTTCTTTGCCTTGGCGTTCGACACCTTGCAGTTCATCCGGATGATTTCGTAGAAGTCCCTTCCCAGGATTATACGGATCAGGAATCCGGGAATACGGGCGGGTTCCTTTTTCCCCATCAGGCCGGCCATATAACGGTTGAAATCCCCCAGGGTTACAGGAGTATCGTCCGCGATGATAAACCGTTCACCCAGGGGCAGTTTGTCAATGGCTTTGATTATGGCGGAAGCAGCATCGTCCGAATGGATGTTGGGTATGAAGTTATCTCCCTTGCCCGGTATCCTGGCCTTGCCCTTTGCCATCAGGTCATACATGTACCGGAAGAGTCCGCCGTTCCCGTAAATCTTTCCATAGATCAGCTGCACGATCCCGGGCCTTCCGTTACGGATGGCTTCCCGGACCATTTCATCCGTATCCTTTCCGATCTCGGTCAGGCCGCTTCTCAAGACCGGCCATGTTTCATCGGCTACCTCGTTCCCTTCCGTACGGTAGCTTGTGCCCCCGGGCAGGATCAGGGGAATATCGTAATACAGTGCGAGGTCCATGGAATTACGGAAGAAATCGTTGGTTTCCTCGCGCAGCGCTGCTTTACGCCTTCGGGTCATCCTTTGCCCGGGCCGTACGTTCGGCATGGCTAGCAGTACGATGATGTCGGGATCTGCGGGCATGCGTTTCATAAGTCCTTCCGGGTCCCGAATATTCCCGTGCATCCCTGTTGCGCCCAGCCTTTCGATCCCTTCCAGTTTGTTTTCCGCCCGGGTGAGCGCATACACGGTATGGCCCCTTTCCAGTAGCCTGGGGAGCAGGTAACTGCCGGTCAACCCGGTTCCGCCAACGAGGAATATTTTCACGATCGTTTCTCCGTACCCACTACTTCGTCTTCAGAAAACTCACGGCACACTCCAGCTGAAGGTCCCGCCCTTCCTCTATATCGGCCTGGATTTGTGATACCAGTATATCCGGCGGGATCCCGTTCCACTCTATGTGCTCACCGTCGTAACGCATTTCACATCGGGTCGGGACCCTGAACTTCAGCCCGCTGGGGAGCTCGAAGATCTCATCCGGTACACCGCCTCCGCCCCCGGTCGTATCCCCGACCAGGGTGATGTGCCCGATCTTTTTACACAGGTTCGCCATGGCCTCCGCCGTGCTGAAGCTCTTCCCGTTGATCAGCAGGACAACCGGTTTGGTATACTGGTAATCCCCTGCAGGATCATAGTACCGCAAGGGGAAGTAACCGCCTCCCCGTTTGGTCCACAGGGTACCTTCAAGCCTTTCCGAAATCAGGCGGCTGATGAAATAATCAGAGGCATTGGTGGATCCGCCACCGTTATGCCGGATATCGATGATCAGTCCCTTGGTATCGCGCAAATAATCGATGACCTGGTCGAACTGCCGGTAGCTTGTCTCCTGCTGAGGAAAGGAGGAGATATGCATGTACCCGATATTATCAGACAGGATCCCGTACCGGAAAAGCCGGGCCAGTTCCAGCAGGTCCGTGGCAAAATATCCGCTGACCACTTCGTGGCTGAATGAATGTTCATCCTTGAGAGAGCGGGGAGGCCTGTAGTATGAAAGGTAATTTTCGTTCTCGTCGAACAGGTTGGCATGCCCGTCCCTGAGTTCATTCAGAAGGCTTCCCAGAAGGGAGATCTTCTCGCTCTCGGAGATGCCGTAAAAACGGTCTTGGTACAGGCTGTGGATGCTGTCCCAGTCCAGGCGCTTGAATTCGAAAAAGGGATAGTATGAAT
Source organism: uncultured Bacteroides sp. (assembly GCA_964575235.1). Taxonomy (GTDB): domain Bacteria; phylum Bacteroidota; class Bacteroidia; order Bacteroidales; family SM23-62; genus SM23-62. The sequence goes on along the minus strand of CAZNQG010000022.1, from coordinate 21,373 downwards.
CCGTTACGGACCAGAGCTCCTCAAAGTCCGGCCCGCCGTCAAGCGGATCCGGGGATGACTCCTTTTTACAGCCTGCGTATAGCATGCAAGCCACCAGGAGGATCTTGATTAGTCTTCTGCTCATCTCCGATCGATCAGGGTTAACCGCTTGATTGCGACCCTGAATTTACAAAATCACCCGGAGAACAGGGCGATTTGTAAGTATTTTTTAAAGAGGTTCCGGCCGGGCTGTTTTCTCCGGCAGGTATTGTTATCTTTATCCCAATAAACGAATACAACATTATGAAAACAAGACTCATCCGGATCTTACTCCTGCTGGCCCTGACGGTATCCCCGCGGGCCGAAGCCCAGGTCATTACCGGTTTAGTGGAGACGGCCGATCAATTTACCGTTGCCACGGAAGAACTGAACGTAAGGATTACCAAGGATCCCTGGCATATCTCGGTGTATGACCGGGACGGGGGAATGATATCCGGGGAGATGGAAAACGGTGTATTCCTTTTCGGGGATGACCGGATCACCGCTTATGCCGGCCGGTACGATTCCCTGGGCTACGACACCCTGGTAAAACGGGATCCGGCATTCTACCACCTCTACGATGAATCCATCATCACCGGGGAATCGCTGGTTTTCCAGTGCTTGACCGGAGATTCTGCTGAAGCAAGCGTTTACCTTACGTTCCGTAATCCCTGGGTTTTCAGCGTCTGGATGAAGATCCCCGATACAGTGCAGCCCGTAAAACACAGTTTTGTCTCCGATGAAGGAGAGCATTTCTTCGGGCTGGGGGAATGCTGGGATGCACGGTCCCTCGACCTGAAAGGCCTGTCCGTCACCATGAACAACAGCACCGGCACGCCGGACCAGGGCGGGTACATACCCTTCTACATAAGCACAAGGGGCTATGGTATCCTGGTCGATAACAACTTGAGGGTGAATTTCAATTTCTCCGACGACGGGGCCGTGGTCATAACGGCGCCCCCGATAACGGGCAGTGCGGACGGGGCCGGATACTTTGAAGGAAGCTCCTTGCTGTACTATTTTTACTACGGCCCGGACCTGCTGGATGTCATAGACCGGTTCACCCAGCATGTATCCAGACCCGCCCTTCCTCCTTCCTGGGCCCTGTTTTCCACCTGGCAGTGGAGGGATACGAACGACGAACCGAACGTTTACAAGGATGCGGACGGGATGCGGGAGGAAAAGATACCCTGTGGACTGATATGGATCGACCGGCCGTGGGCCCAGGGAGCACAGAACATGCCGCCTCCCTTCGAGTGGGAGGCGTCGCGTTTCCCGAACGGGAGTACCATGTTCGCGGACCTGCAGGACGGCGGGTACAAGACCGGGGTCTGGGTTGCCAGGAACCTGTACGGGAGTTTCGCGGATTCCAACAACTACAAGCAACTGAAAGTTGATTCACGTACCTTCATCGAACGCGACAACTGCCAGATGTACAAGATCGATCGGGGCAACGTTCAGAATACGGATCCGCTGTTCACCTGCCAGGCGTATTACGAGGCCTGGGACGATGTGATGCACGGCGATTTCGTGACCCTGCCCCGTACAATTGCAAACCGCGCCCAGCAGTATGTCTCGGGGAAATGGCCGGGAGATAACAACAACACCTACGAATACCCGAGCGGGATGAAAGCCAATATCGCGGCCATGCTGAACCTGGCCATTACGGGGTTTCCCTTCTGGGGAGGGGATACGGGCGGGTTCCCGGATCCGCCGGGCAACAACGTAACGGTACGTTGGGCCCAGTTCTCAAGCTTCTGCCCGATCTTTGAAACCGCCGGCACACCCTATAATTACCAGGAGAAGTACAGGGATATCTTCCGTACGTATGCCGAGCTCTACACCCGCCTGTTCCCGTACCGGTGGACTTACGCCCGGATCGCCCATGAGAAGGGGCATCCCATGGCCCGTGCGCTGGCGCTGGAATACCCGGACGACCCGCAGGGGTACAACCGGAAGTTCGAGTACCTGTATGGGGACTGGATCCTGGTTGCACCCGTGGTGAGTGACGGTACTACCAGGGACGTATACCTGCCCGAAGGCAAATGGTACGACTGGTGGGACGGCAGTATTTATACCGGTCCCACAACTCTGGAAGCATACCCCGCCCCGGAAGATAAGCTGCCCCTGTTTATCCGGGCAGGGGCCATCATACCCCTGGTCGACGTACAGCAGACCTGGAAGAATTCAACCGTAGATCCGATTACCTTCCGTCTATACCCGGAGGGAAATTCCGGTTTCACGATCCTGGGTGACACGGTTGTATATGAAGGAATGGAGAAGCCTTATACGGGACTGAAAACCATGGGAATTGAATGCGTGAAGGGCGAAGACGAAATCCTCATCACCACCGGTCAGGTCCCGCAGTCTTTCATTTTCGAGGTGCACCTCGGTGGCATCCCGCTTTCGGTGCAGCTGAACGGGGAGGTGATACAGGAGCTGAGCGGGCCGCCGGACTGGAGCGAGGTAGACGAGGGATGGTATTATGAAAAGGACAAGGGCGGGATATTATGGATCAAGGTTTACGGGGGCGACCTGCCCTCCAACATGATCTCCATCCGGTACTCCGATGCTACTGCAGAAGCCGGTATCCGGGGTACCGGTTCCTTCGAGATTGTGCCCAATCCCATCACGGGATCCGGAAGGGTTGTCTTCAGCCTGGAGAGGAATGCCCTTGTGAAAATAGACATCGTCGATCTTTCCGGGCGCCGGGTCCTGCAGGTAGCCGAAGGCAGGTTCCGGTCGGGGGAGTACGAAATCCCGCTGTCGGGCGAATACATGCAGAAGGGTATCTACCTGGTCCGGTATACGGCGAACAAGAAAAACACAACGAAACTGCTCCTGGTAACCTGAGCCGTTGGTTTCAGCCGAAGTTGCCCCCGATCCTGCCGAAGATTCCTTCCGGCATCCATTCCAGGTCTTTTCCCAGGATCATTCGCGTCCCCCTGGTTTCGGCCGGCACAAATCCGTTGTTTTCGAGGAAGGCTGTTCCTTCGGTGTTGTCCGAGGGAATCACCGCCTTGCCGGCCTTTGAATATTTCAGCCGCATCAACTCCAGTCCCGCGTCCGGGGTTTCGGCTACCACGGGACCCTCTCCCAGTCCGGGTATGTAGAAACCATGCACCCTGCCAGCTTCCGTATAAACCAGGGCATTATCCAGGTAATCGCTTAACAGGGGACTCCGGTCTTCACCGGATATTTTCCGGTCCAGCTCCAGGAGATCCTTTTGTTGTTCCTTTTGACACGGCCGGACATCCGGGGATGTGACCGCATGTCCCGTGGGGGAGACTCTTTTAAAATACCGGTATTCGGTCATAACCCTGAACCCGGCTTTCAGGTATACCGGGAACCCGGCTTCGGTGGCGATCAGGAGGAAGCTTTCGATGTGCTCGGCATCCAGGTCACGGATCAGCTTTTCGGTGATTGCGGATCCGATGCCCTTCCTTCGCTGACTCCGTTCTACGATGATATGGGCCAGCCAGCACGTTCTGCCGAACACGATGGAAGCCCCGATCCCGGCAAGTTTGCTGTCCGACATGACCTTCAGGGGATGGCAGAAGCTCTTGCGGATGTAAAGATCGAATTCGGGTACGATATCCGTCCAGCCCTCGGGCTGCAACCTGCGGATTTCCCCCAGGTCCTCCTTGGTTATCGCCTGAAAATGCATATCAGTTCTTCTTACTCCATTCGCTTCCGGGGGGTGCCCAAATAAACAGCAGGTGGAAGATCACCCCGCCCGGGACGATCCGGCTTTCCCTATTGAACGGATGAAGTCGAGCCTGGATTTTGCCTCCGGGTTGTCCCTGAAGAACGTTCCGAGCGTCTCGCAGGGGTATTCTCCGCAGTATGCACAGTTGGGTACGCCTTTTTCCCCCGCGCAGTTCCGGATGGGGCAATCCCTGCATCCCTCAAACAATCTTCCGTTTTCCGTCATGCATCCGTCGCAATCCGTAATGTCCTCTGGCGTATGGGAGGTATGGTACAGGGAATTGCTGAGTTTTGCGATCTCAACCTTCATTTTATCCTTGAGCGCCCGGTCTGTTTCCCGGGTGGCCATGTAGATGGGACACCCCATGCACAACAGGCCGCAATATGAAACGATGTTTTCCATTGCTTCGCTGCAGGCAAGTTAGTAAAATTAACAGGACGGTTAAAAGATTGACTGGAAGCATGGATTGTCGTAGATTTCGTAAAGCAACGGTCTGAAGAAGGGAACTGTGCCTGGTATTTTAGAACAAAGAAATGCTTCGGACGAATGAATTCTCATGTATGACGGAAATATCGAGAACCTTTAAGTACCTGAGGCTTGGCTTATGCCTGCTTATTTGCCCCCTTGCGGGTATGGTTCTGAATGCCGGGGATACCCCGTATCATGAGTCCGTGGGTTACGGCACCTCGACGGATGGGGGGATTACCGGTACCGTGATACGGGTGAGCAATCTGAATGATGGGGGACCCGGGTCCTTCCGGGCTGCATGCGAAGCTTCCGGAAAAAGGCTGGTCGTATTCGAGGTCGGAGGGGTGATCGACCTGGATGACAGCACCATCATCGTGACCGAGCCTTTCCTGACGGTGGCCGGACAGACCGCGCCGGCACCGGGCATCACCCTGATCAAGGGAAACCTTACCATCCGCACCCATGACGTAGTGATCCAGCACATTGCCGTACGACCCGGAGACGCATGCGTGGAAACGGATGCCATCGCGAGCGGGGGACCTGAAGCGGATGTGTACAACCTGGTGTTCGATCACTGTTCCGCAACCTGGGCGACGGACGAGAACCTGAGCCTGGTGAACCAGTCCGACAACCACGACATTACCCTGTACAAGTGCCTGATTGCCGAGGGACTGAACTTTGAGGACCATTCCTGCGGTTCTCTGATCTACGGGAGCATCAGCAACCTGTCCATCATCGGCTGCCTGTATGCGCACAACGTCCGCCGGAATCCACGGATCAATGCAGGTACGGAATTCCTGCTGGCCAACAATGTTTTTTACAACTGGGGTTCGTTCAGCGATAATGCAGGGGATTATGCCAACTGCGTGCACCTCCGCGGCGCAAGGGGGTCCGTATGCGGTAATTTTGTGCTGGGGGGAACCGATACTCGGGACCTGGGCAACGGCCTGTATTTTGTGCGTGGCCACGACGGAAGGTACCGGGGAGAGGCCTGGTTTGAAGACAATCTGGTCCGGCATGCGGACGGTGTATCCCCGGTAGGAGAGAGCGATTCCCTGATCACCCGGCTGGAGGAAAAGCCCCTCTGGCCGGAAAACTTTGAGGCGAAACCCCTGCCGGAATCCGTTGAAAACGTACTGCAAACGGTTGGGGCCCGTGCCGGAGACCGGGATGCAACCGACGCAAGGATCGTAGGGTCCGTCATCAACCGCAGCGGGGGGATCATTGGACGCCAGGGCGATGTGGAGGGCTACCCGGATTACCCGATGACCAGCAGGCAACTGCTGGTGCCGGACGGGGCGGAACAGAGGCGTGCCTGGCTTGACAGCATATCGGCTTCCATCGATACGGATGAGGACCTGGATGTATCCCCCCTCTATCCGATATTGAATACCGTTGGCATAAACGATACCCGGAGTACTACAACAGACGGGCTTCGAATGCACGTATGGCCTAACCCGGCTGGGAAGACGGTTACGATACGTTATTCCATGTCAAAACCGGACCGGGTTAGCCTGAAGGTATTTGACGGGGCGGGACGGGAGCTGCAGTGCCTGATAAACGGTCACCGGAACCCGGGCGAATATACAGTGAAGTGGAAAACGGAAGGGTTGCCCCCAGGCATATATCAATGCAGGTTGCAGGCCGGAAACCGTTCGGTTTCGGCAAAGCTCATCTTACCCAGGTAGGCCTGGCCTTCCTTAGCCTGTTTTTTCCAGAACGTAATACCTTGAACGGAACCCGGACGGGTTCTTTCGGAACATTCGTATTTCGGTTTTATCGCTTTCGAACAGGTGGTGCAGGTTCCTGTCCTGTTCCGCCTCGAATTCCCGGATGGCTTTTTCAAGGCAGCGGTAATAGCAATCCCACCAGACCCGTTCATCCATCAGAAAGGATGACACCACGGTTAGCCCGTATTTTTTAAAAAGGGACAGTTTCCGGTTATATTGCCTTTGGTCGTCGTGGATCATAAAATAGCCGGGGGATTTCAGGTTGCGTGTAAAATACTTCAGGACCCTTCCAAAGCCGACGACGTTGAAAAAACCTTCTGCCAGGATGATGTCGAAATGAGCCGGGGGGAGATCCGCATTCAATGCGGAACCATGCACAACGGTAATCCTCTCCTCCAGGTTCCGGGACCGGATCTTATGTTTCAGCCATTCCAGGCATTCCGGGTCCGAATCGATGGCCAGGATGTTGCCGTTCGTCAGTTTTGCCATCTCAAGACACGGAACGCCGCTGCCGCAACCAAGGTCCAGTATCCTTGGATTTTCAATCTTTGGGATCGCAGCGAATGCCTTCCGGGTGTATTCCAGGAACCCGCTCCTGCAGGCATCTGTAATTTCGAATTTTTGCTTCAGATTATTCCCGGTCATAGCCTTAAGAACGAAATCCACAAACCACAAGGGACGAACAGCCGGAGGGAACCTGGATCATTCGGAGGCAAACGAAAAATGTTGCTGGACCACCACCCAGTTTCCCTGTCTTTTTTCCAGGACCCCGGTCCACCGTGTATTTTCCCAGTTTGCCGGCTGTCCCTTCCACTCGTTGATGTCATCCAGCATACAGAAGAACCATGCCACATCCCCCCTTTTGGAGAAGGTGATCTTCAGATCCCTGATCTCATACCGTATGGCCTTGAAATCATCGTTCATCCAGAAGGTCTCGGCTTCCTTGAATTGCTCGAAGCCCCTGACGACCCGCTCGCCCGGATGAACTTCAAGGAAATTGCTGTCATTGGCTATGGTGCTGTATAACAGGCCGATGTCCTTGTTCTTTGCCCATCCTATGCTGTTGTGTATGGCCTGTTCGACCAGGGGGAGTTCCGCCTGGATATCCGGTTCATCGACCGGCCGGGCACAGAAATTCAGTACCATACAGGCGCCCGCAAGCGCCAGCATGGTTTTTATCCTTGCCGAAGGAAATGATGTGTTCATCGTCTGGCGTTTTTTAAATGATTCATCAATTCGATGCTGCTCAATACAAGCAAAAGGATATCCAGTGTCCATAGGAAAACCTTTCCCCGGACGGGGATACCCAGGTCGCCCGATACGAGCCAGAACAAAAGGATTGCGCCTCCGCAGAGATTTATGCATATGGCTCCCAGAAGGCCCAGTCCGGAAACGTAACCCGGTTTGTTTTTGAGGGATTCCACGGCCAGGGCGATTGCAATTCCAATAAGCACACCGCCCAGGATGTTCGGGTAAAAATACGATTCGACCACCGGGACGCCGAGAAATTCTGCCAGCCTGGTGGAATAGGCAATCAGCAGGATTCCCAGTGCCAGGTTCACGATTGAATCAATCAACAGTATAATTCGCCTTGACATGGTCCCGGAATGTAAATTTCGGAATTTTATTCATTGTCCGTACCGGTAATGCCCGATAATCTCGTATTCGAAAAGGCAGTCGGAAAGAACCTGTCCGGCCCCGATGTTGTGTACGACCAGGTTTCTTGACCCGCCGGCTGAACGCCGGTTGACCACGATCCCGATGTGCGTGATCCCTCCTCCCAGGTCCCAGCAAACGATGTCGCCGGGGGCGTAGTCTTCAGGTTTATTGGTAACGGGTTTCTCCTCCCCGTGCCGGCTGAAAAAAACCATCAGGTTGGGCACCCGCCTGTGATCGATGTTCCGGTCTGGACTGGAGAGTCCCCATTTATCCGGGTACTCTTCGAAATGCGCCTTCATGTCCTCGTGGACCTCCTGTTGAAGGTCTATTCCCACCATCCGGTAGGCGCGGATGAGCACGTCCGTGCAAACGCCCACGTCGGCCGGTACATCCCCGTTGGGATAGTTGATGGCATAATAGCGCGGATCGTACCTTACCTCCTGTCGGGTGAGGGTGAGGGCAGAATCGGCCAGCCGGTCGTAAAATCCGGACTGGCCCGATGAAATCAGGCTGCAGAGCAGTAACAGGGAGCTTGCTGCAAACTTTGGAATAGGCATTTCTGTCGACCTTATCAATCCTCGCCCGGCACCCAGTCATCGGTCCGGAAAGGAGAAGCCGGGAGTCCTTCCAGGTTTAATAAATTTGCCTGAACGGGATTATCCGCCCATGCATAGCGCACGGCAACGGGATGTGTTATGCTTTCATTCCATACGACCACCTTATCGTCTTCTATGACGGCTTCTGCCCAGGCGAACCGCCGGTCTTCCCCGGCGATGGCAAACTCTTTCAGTTCCCCGCCACCCCGGACGGCCAGTCCCCCTCCCACACTGGTAAACGAAATAACGATCCGATTTCCTTCAATCCGCATGGAATCGTAGAGGGGACCGGAGGTAACCGTTTTATCGTCCCCGTAAGCGACCTTCTGTGCCGCAAGGAACAGCCTGTGCCCGACCTCCATTTTATTGAGGGGGTGGATGTCGTTCCATTCACCCAGGTCGATGGCTACTGCCATGGCGGTGTTGGGTACCGACAGGGTCATGAGCTGGGATTCCCGCATCAGGGCCCAGTTGCTCATGGAGGGAACATCCCTGGGTTCCATGAAATTGGGCAGCTGGACATACACAAAAGGGAATTTTCCCTGGTTCCAGCCTGCTCTCCAGTCCCGGATCAGGGCAGGCAGCAGCTCCCGGTATTCGAGTGCCCTTCCGGTGTTGGCTTCACCCTGGTACCAGGCGGCCCCTTTGATGCGGTAATTCATTAACGGCGCCAGCATAGCATTAAACAGTCCACCCGGTTTCCACCTTATGTTGATCTCCGGAGCCATGGGCTCCATCAACGCACCGATCCGGTAATGCCAGGTTCCGGCCAGGCCGATCGTGTCGGTGCCCCGGATGATATGGTAGGGCTTGTCAGGCACGAACCCGCCGGTCCCCCGGTTGCTGATCACCCGGACCACGATGGTATTCTCGCCTTTCTTCAGCAGGCCCGGTGGAATGGGATATCTTCGAGGGGGATACTGGTAGCTGGTGGCCCCCACGAAGCGACCGTTTATAAAGACCGAGTCCGCATCGATAATTCGTCCCAGGACCAGGAGGGCGGGTTTTCCCGCGGTCGCGGCAGGGATTTCGAAGGTCCTGCCGAACCAGAACGCACCGTTGGTATTTCCAAGCTCGGTTCCGTACCAGTACCGTGGTACGGACAGGGTCTTCCAGCTGGAAATCATCTGTGAAGACGAATACCGGAAACCGGGTTTTTCCTTGCAGCCCAGGTCCTTCTTATTGAGTTCGTTGTACCAGTCCCTGGCCCGGGTCCGGTTGAGGCGGTTGATCCGCGCGACCAGCTCCGTATTCTTGTATTCCTGCATTTCCCGGTAATGCTCGGGGAAGGCCTTGAGGGCTTCCTCGCTCATCCATGCCTGGGCCGGCGATCCCCCGAGGCTGGCGTTGATCAATCCCACAGGCACACCGTATTTTGCATAGAGCTCCTTTGCGAAAAAATAGCCAGTGGCCGAAAAATCCGGTATATTTTCCGGTGTTGCGGACTTCCATGACCCGCCTGGGAGATCCTCATGGGGCCGGATGAAGTCGTAGGACATGGGAACGTTGAACTGCCGGATGCGGTCATTACCGCTGCCTGTGAATTCTTCCGGGTAGACCCAGGAGACCCTTCGCATGGGGAACTCCATGTTCGACTGCCCCGAGCATAACCAGACATCCCCGACCAGGATGTCCCGGATCTCGATCCGGTTGGAGGCGGTTATGCTCATGGTATATGGTCCCCCGGCCTTCATTTCTGACAGTTGTATTTTCCATTTGCCATCTTCCCCGCCCGAGGCCTGATAGGTGGAATCCATAAACCGGACGGTAACCTGCTCGTTTGGGGCGGACCAGCCCCATATTTTCACCGGAATTTCCCGCTGAAGCACCATGCCGTCGCTGATCAGCCTGGGCAGTTTCACCTGCCCTGAAAGTTGTACGGAGAAAAGCAGGAGCATGATAAGTGCCGCGCAGGCAGGATTACTTTTCATTTTAAGCGATGGCATGGCATGTTATTTATAAGATGACCGCAATGCAATATTATGATTTTTTAGCGATCCATATATCCTGCGGGACATACTTCTCGGCGGGTTCAGGTTCGATATGCTCCAGGACCCGGAATCCGGAAAACAGATCTTGCATGAACCCTGCCGGGTGAAAGGCCGTAAAGGTCCGGTGGCCTTCCCTGACCTTTGAACGTACGATGAGCTCTCCGTTATCGAACCGGGAGAGTTCGGAACGAGTCAGTTTTGGCCGGAACGCATTTCCCGCGGTGGTCAGCAGAAGGATGCCTTCCCGGTTCAGCACGCGGTGCAATTCCCGTATCCATGCACGGTGCATTTCCTGTGAAAGGTGGGTGAAGATGGAAATACCGTAGGCCATATCAAACATTCCGCTGTCGTAGGGAAGGGGAGGGGCCAGATCGTTGCGGGAAAACGCTACGCCGGGTATGTTCTCCGAACACCACCGGATGGACCTGGGATTATAATCGCAGCCGTAAAATTCACAACCCTCCGGGAATAGGCCGGGCATATGACGGATGATCCTTGCGGGACCGCATCCCCAGTCCAGTATTTTCAGAATCACACCGTGACGGTGCCTTGAGAGATGCGCATGGATGTCAGCGGCCGATGTCCGGCCGCCGTAATAATACGCAGGGTAATCGATCGCAAAGGATTCGTAAAGCATGTAATCCGGAGGTATCCGCACGTCCGGGTTCTTCTTTTTAAAATCCCGGTTTGCCCCCAGGTTTTTAATCCGCAGGGCCTGGAACCTCAGGAAATCTGTAAGATGCAGCAGGCGGGCATTCCTGATCAGGACGGATATTTCAGCCCGGTTCATGTTTATTGTTTGCCGGACTGTATCAGCTCTTCGATCTCATCCAGGTGAAGCTTGAAATGCCTCAGGTAGTCTATGATTCCGTCTTTAAGGGAGATTAGTTTGTCCTCGCTGTAATGCCACTGGTGGTCCAGCCTGGAGGGATTGACGTTCTGGATCACATGGACGATGTGCAGGTTCGAGTATTTCCACATGGCGATCATATCCTCCCAGTCCTATTCCTGGTAATTCTGGATCGCGATCCACCGGTCGTTGTTCCCGTTGATGGCATAGTTGGGGAACCTCAGCGGACTTTCCTGGTATTGCAGATGCACGATCCGGTGGGTATTGTTCGAGGCGGAATCGATCATGTGCCCTAGGATCTGTTTGATGGTCCGGTTTTGGCTGTTGCGCCTGAGTGTGATTACATCCTGCGGGAGGCCCTTCAGCCGGGGTTCCCACTCGTCAATCAGGGCCGGTATCTCCCGGACAACGGGTTCGAATTCTTTAATCATGGTACCTGCGTTTATAATTTCATCCCTTTAAAAGACCTGCCAGCACCAGGGTCAGGTGCTTGGGCTATTCAAAGATAAGCTTTTCGCTGCTAACCGTGTGATCTAACCCTCGCGAGTTCCAGCAGGTTCACCAGGAACAGGACGAAGGACGGGGTGAAAAATACACAGACGATGATCCATTCCGAAGACAGATCGGGTTCGGCTTCCCGATAGATATCAAGTCCCGAAAACCGGAAGGGATCATTGCATAACCCTGAAATATTCCGTGAGTCCCTCGACATAGGTTTCAATGGCGTTGGTGAAATGGTTGTTGTTTTCATTGAACTGGTATTTCCAGACCAGGTTGCCGGGTGCTTCGGATTCGAGTTTATCGGCAAACGCCCGTACCTGCCGGTACATTTCCCCCATGTATGCCTCGGCCTCGTTGCCGCCGAAGGAAAGGTAATAGAAGATCCTCTGTTTCCGGGACAGCTCACCGAAGGCGTTTTCTTTCTGTATGTACTCCTGTAACCAACGCAGGTTCGGGCTCGAGGACAATATCCCGGTAAACTGGTTGTCGGGACCCAGCAAAAGGTAGGTACAGAAGATCCCACCCAGCCCGGAATGGGCCCAGATGATCCGGTCCGTCGTCAGGTGATAGAGGGAATCCAGTAGGGGGAACAGCTCCCGGCGGTAGAACTCGAGCATCGTATCCGCGTGGCCGCTTTCCGGGTAACCGCTGATTCTGGGAGCATAATCCAGGTGCCTGTCGTTGAGGGGTATGCCGGCCACGATACAGGCCGGGATCTCCCCAACTTCCCCCATCAGCCGGGTCAGGGGAGCGAAGGATTCAAACAGGACCTCCCCCTCGAGTACCAGGACGAGGGGATATCGGGTCGTATCGTTGTATCCGTCCGGCAGGCCGACGAAAACATCCTTTGACTCGCCGAGGATGCCGGGTTCCACGACCAGTTTTTCCATGTTTTCGCAGGGGAAGCCGCTTTTCTGGTAAGGAACGGCGGGTTGAGTCTGAGAGGAACAGACAGGATACATCCAGATCAGGGAAAGAAAGGCTAATGTTCTGTTTTTCATGGTATTTGTTTGGTTTTTATTCCTGGTGATTTCGTTACTACCGCCAGTGGTTTTCAGGCGAATTCCAGCAGGCCTTTATGTTTCTGTGCTTCCATATAGATGCTTCCTTTTGCTATGAAAGCCGGACCCAGTCCACTGCCTCTTCCGACCAGCAGTTTATTCCCGGGACTTAATCCGAGAAGGTCCAGCAATTCTTTTGAAAGACGGATGGTTTTATCACGATCGCAGGCGGACCGGCTGATCAGCCTTTTTGCGGAAACGACAACATCGTTGGTGTGAGCCGAAAATGCTCGGGATTTTCTAAGGTACCCGATTTTATCCAGGATCGTTCGACCCATGGCGGATGCTTCCAGGGAACCGGGTGAGCAGACGCTGAACCCACCCGACGACTTACTTCCCGATAACAGGATTACATCCCTGCCGGTTTTAAACCGATATTCATGGAATGCCTCATCGGGGATCCGGACCCTACCGTTGCTCCCAATGGTTGTCCATCCATATACGTATTTTCCTCCCTTTACCAGTCGGGGCATGTTTTTTCAGTTTTTCTGGGATGTCTAGTCGCCAAGGTACCAGAATTAAATGCGAATCTTTGCTGTTCTCGGGCACACGATTGTTTCCTTACGGGCCTGGGGGGAATACACATTTTTAGCGGTGAATAAACCAGAAGGTGCACTTACCATCGGTTATGTGCGCTTTATCGTTCACATCCTCAACATTGACCAGTTCCAGGTCGAAACTACTGCTCAGATAAAGCCTGTCTTCATTTCCGTCGCTTTGTTTTTCAATCCATGTATCGGTTATTTCATACCGGTTTGTTGTTTCCGATCCGGACAGGATATCCGTCATGTACACCTTGCCGTTGGTATGGTTATAAAGTTGAACGATCAGGCCCTCTTTCTTATAATTCTCGATTTCAAAAGTAAGGATGCTTGTATTTATGTATACGGAATCCGTGAAAACGGGTGAATGTTCAGGGAGATCAATGAAACGGTTGGAAAGCGAAATAATTTTATTAAAAAAATCATCCGGGTTCGAATACAGGTAATTGTGATAAAAATAATACAGCTTGGAAGAATCCTCCCGAAGTACAAAATCCGTTTTCAGGCTGTAGTCCTCGTTACCGTCGGAAAAAAGGATGGTGTTAAAACAGTAGTAATAACAGGTATCGGATTCCGGGTACTCGATATCGTTATACCGGCCGGTCTGGATCTGGTTATCGTCGCTGACGATATCAATCTGCCTTCCGTTGAGCACAAAATTAGCATGGGCATGTGTATCATCATGATTTCTTTCACAGGATAAGGTGACCAGCAGCATCGCTGTAAATGCAGGCATCAGGGTTTTTATGGAATTCATATGTTTCATTAGGTTATTAGTTGTTTCGTTTTTGGATAACCGCCGTCGCGATACAGGGTCACTTACTGATCTTGAAGCCTAACAGCTTACGAATGTCTTCAAGATGCCGGTCATCGTCCACACGGATCCCGAGACCCCGGCCCTCCGCGTATTTCCTTGCATTGGCAAGTTCCTCCCTCAATCCACGGGAAATATCCGATCCGGTGATGGCCTGCACTGCCCTGTCACCAAATACGAATGCAATCCTGAAATACCCGTCGTAGATACCGATGAAATACAGATTTCTCTTTTTGTAAAACGTTTTCAGGTTCCACCCGTGCTTACCCCCGTAAAATTTCCATTCCTCCGTGGTTTCCCCACAGGCCTCCCGGGTCAGTCCCCGGATCTGTTGAAAATAATTGTATTTAGGACCCAGCCAGTGTTTCACCATTTCATCCGTTGGCCGGTCATCCTTATCCCTGAATACATTTACCTGTTCCATCGGATTATTTTTTCTGTCCCGCCCGAAGGTTGCTTCCCGGGATCCGGTTGTAGGCATATTCGATGATGCGAAGGGTATCGTTATGCTGGCTGCAGTATACCTTGATCCAGCCGTAGTGGTATTTCCCGGAGTCCAGGAAACGAAACCCCAGGTACCGGTCGCCTTTGCCCTGGAATTGACCGGCATTTAAGAATGTGCCCAGGACGCTGGTTTTGTCCGACCAGTATCCATCCTCCGAAACAACCTCATCCGGCTCCAGGGCATCCGGGTAGCCGTAGGTGGAATTGTCCAGTATCTGTGTGGCCAGGGGCAGGACCCTGGCAGCCAGGGAGTCAAACGACTCGGGTAGCCCGTTGGGATTGAAAGGCTTCAGGTCGATGATCTCAAAGGCGATATCCGGGGCCGCATCGGAGTAAAGGTCCAGTCCCTTGTGACCCGTAGAAACGAATTCTTCATCGATGAATCCCGACAGGATGCTGTCCACGTGGTTCGAGATTTCATCGTCGCTTTGCTGGAGCATCTGTACGTCGCGGATAAGGATGTACTCCTTTTCAACTGCCCGGTATGATATGTCATAGTTTTGGTCGTCGCCCGTATTGCAGCCATACAGCAACAGGATCACGGAGATCAGGCCGCCGGCGGCTTTAAGAAGATCATTCATTTCGTTCCGTTTTTTGGGTTACATGACTGCAGCAAGTCTGCATATATAAAGACGGAGAGGCATTTGATTTTGTTGCACTCGAACGCTGTTTTCGCTATTTCTTAATTTCGAACACAAAACGGTAACCGAATGTCAGGTAAGGGAGAAACGGATGGTTTCCATCTGAATAGAACGGGTATGAAAGGCTGATGTACGGTTCCAGGCGGAGGAACCCGTTCACGGTCTTTTTACGGGTTATCTTCAATCCGGGTGTAAACGCACCATAGGGTTCACCAAGGAAATTATATGCCACACCCGAGTAAACGCTGAACGCCCAGATCTTGTTTTCCTTTTCGTGGAAATACTTCCTGAATTCCAGGGCGAATTCAGGTCCCGCGTTAAGATCCCATCCGAATGGTGCAAAAACGGCCGCCATGCCTCCCCAGGCCAGCAGGCCGGTATTGGACTTAAATCCGATCTCATAGGAGCCAAGCAGCTCCACAGACAGTACGGGTCCCCCGAGCGCCTCAGAAGAACTTGGGAAGGCATCGGCCAGGGCATGGTTGTGGATCAGGATGCAGAGCGCTGCGATCCATATGGCGGTCTTATGCTTCATGTATCTATTCTTTAGGCAGGCCCCTTCTATGGCCGCGGAGCAGCATGATGTGTACCATTCTGAGAAAACCTGCGTCTCTTTTCATCTTTAAAGCGTAATCCCGATTCCCGCTTTGACATACCATTCGAAATCCCCCTTTCTCAGAATGCGGAAATCAGTCCCGGCCATGATGAACGAACCTTTATCCTCGTATTCAATATAATCCGGATGATGCTCATTAAACCACAGGCAGCCCGCATAAAATCCGAATCTGCCCCTGGTCAGGACTCCCGCCCGTGTTGAGTCCCCGGTGTCTGCCTTTGTACATTCGGGGCACTTTTTAAAGTTGGTCACGTATCCGCCGTTCAGGCAGAACCTTATCCGGTCCTGTGCATTACCCTCATACGGAAGGAGCAGGATGAGAAGGATAAAGAAGAGAATTGCCTTTGCTTTGTTCATGTGGATTATGTTGCCGGTTCGAGCAGAACAGCAGATAGGATTCATCCTTTGCTATGAAAGGCGTATAATCAACCGCATTGGTATCCGGAATATTTATGGGTTCCTTTAAAACTTCGGGACTTAAATATATACCATCCTCGTAAATGGATCTTAAAATCCCTCTGTTCCATTTTTTCCCGGCAACAGCATTTCATATACATCTTGATATCAGGCGCTTTCACAGTTGAGTATTAATTTTTTATTGGGTTATTATCCGATTCCCTTAACCATTCAAACACATCCTGCATGGCGGGCGACATGCACTCATTAATTCAACCTCCCTGGCCCCGTTTGACGTCATATAATGGTAAGCCTTCACGCTGTTCTCGTAAGGTACATTTTGTTTATTGAAGGTTGCCCCGTGAAAATAAATAACCATTATATCTGATTTTATCTGCTTTACCCTGGGAATCAGCAATACACCTGAAGCAGTTATGGATTCATTGGCCTGTTGATCTTCCATACTTTGAATAGAATACAACTCTGGCAGGCCAGTGCGCAGCCGATAATAAAAAGGAATTTGGTCTTCATGGTTCGGTCCCTTATCGTTTATTCGCTCTGCTTTTGTTTTATCAGGTCGAGGGTGAATCCCAGGTAACGGTCGGTTTCGTTCAATAAATCATCCAGATTCCTTTTAACCTCAATGTCCGGCTTTACTCCGTCATTCCGGTTCCCGGCGCACGGCATATAATAGATCGAATGGCTCGTAAAAAGATTCAGTCCCGAGTTCGGCAATTTATGCCTGCTGAAATCTGCGTTGCTTATCAGGGGTTGTCCCGTTTCTTCGCCTACGATGGTGGCATCGGTGTAACATCTTGCCATCGAGACAAACAGTGTGGCTGCCGAATACGCTCTCGGGCCGGTCAGGATGTATACGTTTCCCCTGAACCGGTTGGGATGATAAACGGGCGAAACCGGCTTCATGGTGACGATGAAATATTCACCTTCCTGTTTTCCGTGCTCCCTCATCTCATTGATGTATTCTTCCGACTCTCTGCTGATCCTGACCTTTTTCTTTTCAAATTCCCGGTGCGGTTCGTCCGTTAAATAGCTAATGAGGGAATCCGCCAGGCTGGTGAAACCGCCGCCCTGTGTTTTATCGATGATCAGGTTCTGTAACTGAAGGGCCTTTATCACAGAAAAAACGGAATCCATAAAAGGCATGAATTCCCTGGGATGGGTAAATCTTCCGACTTTTAAATAAGCGATGTCGTTCTCCAACAGCTTGAATTCGTTCGGATCCTCCTGTGCTTTCGAGAAATATTTCCAGTGCGTGCCTTCAACCGTTGATCTGCCTGGGGTGCCGTTGTTAATGTATCCGATTTCAAATGTTTCATAGTTCCCGTAGACCAGCCTGTACCAGTTGGGAAATGCGTCGTTGTCCAGTTTCCGGGTTTTGTAGTTGATTTTCTCTCCCGGCAGGTAGCGCATGATGTTGGCGATGATATCCGGCGTTTTTATACCGTTGATTCCCGTTATCTCAGTGCCTTTTGTTATGGAGGAATCGGCGGACAGATTGCGCCTGACGTATAATCTGCTGTTGTATATAACGGTTTCAAACGGCAGCAGGGGATTGGAGACGTCCGGGTAAATCGTGGCATTGCACTGCAGGGTGGTGTGCCCGTCCAGGGTGACCAGGGGTTGCAGGGTTTTAAAAAGTCCATGGCTTGTCAGGGGAATGCCGATGGTATCCCTTAATCGAAGCAATTCCTTCTTGCTGGGTGATCCGTTGAATGTAGGATGGATGTCGGATAAAACCGAAATGACCGTATCGATATCCGACCTGACCTGTTCAATGGAGAGCGTTTGAGGGAATAACTGGCTGCTCCAGAGGAATGAAATGAAAATTAAAAGCTGCCTCATTTTATTTTTGATTTGCCCAGTACTCCTGCCAGCGGTCCATTTCATGCTGCACATCCAATCCGGATAATAATGCGGGGTAATATTCCTCCAGCGTCAATTCACTGTCCTCGTATTCAGGCAGATTCTCAAGCAGGAAAAAGCACAGGATATGGCCCAGCCTGTACTCATTTTCGATCATATCGTACAAGATGCTGTCCGGATAGGAATAATACCTGGCAGAGAGAATCTTATCTATGGTCCGGACAAAAGATTCATATAACAATCCGGTTTCATCATTATAGTCGCCTTTCAATTTTTCCTGGGAAAGTGGGACCAGTTCTATGACTTTTTGGTTTAATGCCTGGTTCTTATCCACAATAGGGTTGATGATCCTGTGGAGTGATTCGTGATAGAATGCATCCGGACCGGGATCTCCGGTGGAAGGTCCGCTTACGATCCAGTACTCATGGTCCACTTCCGTATAAAATGCCGTCCAGTGCGAGATAAGAGGCATCTCCTGGTAATGCATTTTATCAGCGATTTTCCGGTAAAAATCCGAATCAACCCTGCAAAAGTCGGTTATTTGCCTGAGGGCGATCTCCGCAAACGGTTTATACGCAAGATTCATGGATTTCAGCCGGTCCTTGTAGAGATCCCACAGTTTCTCGATTCGGGCCCGGGCGTAAAAATCCCGCAATACGGAGTCGTAACCGTTGAATTCCTCCAGGTACTCATATTCACACGTGTCACAGAGTGCTTCAAAACCGGGCGGGAATCCCAGATGCAATGCCGATGCCCCGTAGCCGTAGAAGTAGCCCCCTCCGAGCTGTGAATAGTATTCCGAAATTTTTTCTTTGTATTCCGGGCTCAATATGGAATCAAGATACGATCTTACTTCCACCCGGATGGGATGCATCTCATCCAGCCAGTCATGATCGTATCCCGCGGCATTCATGAAGGCATAACTGGTAAAAAGCCGGATATCGGGCTCGAAGGATACAAAATTTTTATCCTCGTTTTTTTCCGTGCACGATAGCGCCAGAAGTACCAGGGAAAGAAAGAAAGAACATTTTTTCATGGTTCACCGATTCTTACCTGTAACTCATCTATTTCCCGGAATTCTCAAGAATTAGCTTCACTACGTCATAACTGACGGCATCGAACATTTCTTCGACATTATCCGTGAAGTCCGAGTTATGGCTCATGATGGCATCCTTTACCAGAAAGGCTTCGTAATCGTGGTTCTGGGCTCCGGTCCGGGTTGCCAGGACACATCCGACGGCGCTTAATCCACACAGGAACAATGTATTGCTTCCATTCTCCCGGAGAAGCTTATCGAGATCGGTTTTGTTAAAGGCATCGGGATAGGTTTTAACTATTTTAGGGTCGTCGGGTTTGATCGATACGGAGCCTGGAAATTCAAACGCTTCGGCATCCGGTTTTGGACCGAATTCCTCGCTGAAATGATAAATCCTTATGATGGGATAGCCATGACTGCGGAAGAGTTCGATTAAAGCATTGATCATGTACAGCGACACATCCCTTTCCCTGTCCGGTACCATATCCAGGTATGCATTCTGGATATCGATGATCAGGAGTGCAGGTTTGATTTGACGTTTATTCTCAACGTCTTTATCCTGTGAAAATGATGCATTGGAGTGGAGCATCAGCAGGATGGCCAGAATAGTGGTTAAGGTTTTCATGCCTGATAATATTGGTTACTGTATAGAATTCGGTCTGCACACAGAGATGGTGGTTGCTTCGTTACCGTGGCTCGTACGTCGCTTGACCCATTTCTGTTACTTCATTAAAAGTAGCGTATTCTGTCCTGAAAATCAACCGGACCGTGCATGTTGCAGCCGGTTATCCTGTTATTGAATTAATTAATTCATCTTTGAAATCTTCTTTTTTCATTTTTTCGGCCAGCTCTTCCGCTTTCTTCTTGAAGCCGATGTTATTTCGCAATTCCAGTATCTTTGGCTCCAGGTTCCTCTTTGTGATCTTTCCGATCTTAATTCCCCTGGGGCCTGCCTTGTTGTCGAAAATAATTTTATTCCATACAAATTGGTCGATAATATGCGGAATGATCAAGGTTGCGCAACCGTATTTAAGTGCCAGATGGGTTGTTCCCGAACCTCCATGGTGAATTACTCCGTAAACTTTTGGGAAGATCCAGTCATAAGGCATTTCAGATACGAAATGTATCCGCTCGGAATAGAAGTGATCCGGTTTAATGAGTCCCCCGGCGGCAGTATTTATGATGGCAGGAATTTTATTCCGTTCCAGGATATCAAGGATGATTCTGGTCTTTTTTTCCGGAGCAGGATTGATCATGCTACCAAACGTTATGAACAGGATCTTTTCGTGTTTCCCGATAAAGTCATTTAAATCTCTATCCGGGTGCCACTCGGCTGTACTATTCCTTTGGTAATATCCTAATACTTTAAGGTTTTCATTCCAGGCGTCCGGTCTCTGGAACAGGGAAGGAGATATGGTGTATATTGATTTGTTATTCCTGAGTACATCCCGTATTTCTTTGCGGCTGAACTTATCACGGATCTTCAGCCACTTCATGCTGATCAGAACCGTAGTGATCATTCCGAAATGAGCCAGTGCAAAGGTCAGTTTATTGAGAATCACCCCGAAGTTACTGTTGAACGCAACATGGGTATGTCCTTTTACATAATGCATATAGGGCAGCGGACTTAAAAAGATGGTTTTCCCTTTGTTATTCAATCCCCAGATGATCGGGTAAACTGCTTTTCCATTGTACAAGATTCTGTCCGGTTGTTCTGTTTCGATGATTTCCTGTTGCTTGTATAGAAGTTCCTTATTGGCATCTTTCTGATTCAAGGCAAGCTTAACGGTTCCAATGAATTTTCTTAAACCCGTTGCCCCTCCCATCGCAGCTTTCCCGTCTCTGCTTTCAAGCAGGTTGACATATTTGGAGCCCAGGGAAGCAAATTCCAGGTTGGATTCTTTTGCTAGTTCTCCGAATTGCTCGGGGAAAGCACAAATCACCCGGCACCCTTTTTCTTTCAATATTCCCCCAATGGCCAAAAAGGGTTCCATATCTCCGCGGGTTCCAACCGATGCAAGTATTATCTTCATGGATATCCTTTCCACATCTTATACAGGCCGATTGCAATCAGGATGTACCAGATGATATAACCAACCACAGAGAAGAGTAATAAATAAACACCTATTACCGGAACAAAGAACAGGCAGACAAATAAATTCGAAACAATCCCTGTCCAGGCTGCTTTGCTTCCAAAATACGGGTGTCGCAGCATCAGTACGGAACTGATCAATAAGGATGTTCCTCCGAAGAATGTATTTGCCATCCAGCATGTTCCATTGAACATAGCCAGTATACTTTCCCCGGATGCCAGGTACCGGTTCTTCAAAATTTCAGTCTGTGCCTCAGTGTAGGAC
>CAZNQG010000021.1:0-39265 GCA_964575235.1 uncultured Bacteroides sp. | reverse complement strand
ACGGTGAACTTGAGCTGGACATTCCCTCCCGGATCGAGGAACGCGGCATTGAAACCCTCTATGTCAATTCCTTTTACCTGGATCCCCTTAGCCTTGTCGAACGGAACCGGCAGCTGATGGAAGTTATTTCCCCCGAGGGGCCGGTTAATCGCGATTTCCATCCGACAGCCTTCCTTCACCACATCCGCTACTGGCTGAGTTATTTCAGGTCGAACCTGTGGATCACCCTGGGAGCCTTCCTCCTGCTCATTGTCCTAATGGGAATACGCAGAGGCCACCTCGACAACGGGATATTCGTGGCGGGGTTCACCGGCATGGGGGTTGAACTGGTAGTCCTGCTTGCCGTGCAGGTAGCGTTCGGCTACATGTATTATTACACGGCCGTTGTCCTGACCGTGTTCATGGGGGGACTGGCCACCGGTGCACTGTCGGTCCGGCGATTCATTCCCGGGCTGGCTTACAGGCATTTCGCAATGTTCCAGCTCCTCCTGGCCGCCTGTGTGTTCCTGGTCCTATGGTGGCTGGTGCTGATCGACGGGCGGACCTTCCCCGTTCCCATCCTGCATGTTTTTTTCCTGGGACTGACCTTCCTCTGCGCCTTTTTTACGGGCATCCTGTTCGGGGCTGCCGCCATCCTGAAGAAAACCAGCATTTCAAGCGCCGCAGGCGGTCTTTACAGCGCGGATCTTGCGGGATCCGCTGCAGGATCACTGATCATGGCCGTGCTGATGATACCCCTGCTCGGGATGAAAGCAAGCCTCCTATTACTCATTCTGCTAAATCTCCTGGCCTTCCTGTACGGGATTCTACGCGGGAGTTCGTCACAAAAGAGCCTAATATAAATTGATTTCAAGCTGTATTTTCGATAAATTTAAGCGGTATCCTGAAGGTTCACGGGAAAATGGATAAAAGGCAATTCATAAGGACCGGTTTGCTCGGGGCGGGATGTATTTTCTGCACACCCGGGGGAAAGGCCCTTGCCGGGCTATTCGGAGGTCCTTCCGAGGAGGATATGTGGAAATGGAGCCGTGAGGCCCTGTTTTATTCCGAAACACCCAGGGGAGTCAAATGCCTTATCTGCCCCAACGAATGCACCCTGAAGCCGGGCGAGCTGAGCGACTGCCGGAACCGGATCAACCGGGACGGCAAGCTTTATACGATTGCATATGGCAACCCCTGCGCGGTTCATATCGACCCGATCGAGAAAAAGCCCCTCTACCATTTCCTCCCGACCACCCGGGCCTTTTCCATTGCAACGGCCGGGTGCAACCTGGCCTGCCTGAACTGCCAGAACTGGACCATCTCCCAGACCAGTCCCACCGAAACCCGCAACTACGACCTGATGCCGGAAGCCGTTGTCCGTCAGGCTGCGGATAACGGCTGCCGGTCCATCGCCTACACCTACTCCGAGCCGAATACCTTCTTCGAATATACCTGCGACTCCGCCAGGCTGGCTCGAATTGCCGGGATCCGCAACGTCCTGGTCTCGGCCGGGTACATCAACCCGGAACCCCTGAGGCATCTGCTGAAGGATGTTGACGCTGCCAACATCGACCTGAAATCGTTCAGCGAGGAAATCTACCTGAAGCTGAATGGAGGGAAACTCCAGCCCGTGCTGGACGCACTGAAAATATACAAGGAAGAAGGCGTCTGGCTCGAGATCACAAACCTGCTGGTTCCGGGCTGGACCGACGATATGGAAATGGTGGCGCGGATGTGCGACTGGCTGTATTCGAACGGCTTCAGGGATGCGCCCCTTCATTTCAGCCGTTTCCACCCCTCCTACAAGCTCACCCAGCTCCCTCCGACCCCGGTCGGCACCCTGGAAAGGGCCAGGGAGATTGCCATGAAAGCAGGGATCCGGTTCGTGTACATAGGCAACATTCCCGGGCACGATGCTTCGAATACCTACTGTCCATCCTGCGGGGAGATCGTAATCGAACGAAAAGGTTTCCAGATCACCCGCAACAACCTGAAGAACAACAGCTGCGGTTCCTGCGGGGAGCATATTCCCGGGGTCTGGAAGTGAACTTCGGGTAAATACCAAGGTATTACCTTTGAAGGCATATGAAAGCAGCGGTTATTTATGAATACGGCGGACCCGGGGTGTTCCGGCTGGAAGACATCCCGGAACCCCTGCTGAAGGAAGGAGAAATCCTGATCCGGGTATATGCCGCCAGCGTGAACCCGGTGGACTGGAAACAGCGCATGGGAAATCACCGTTTCTTTCTCAAGGCCAGGTTTCCCATTGTTCCGGGTTACGACGTTTCGGGCACGGTTGAAAGAACGGGCAACGAAGCAGGCAGGTTCAAAGCCGGCGATGAGGTGTATTGCCGCCTTACACGCCGGTTTGGAGGGGCATTCGCGGAATACGCGGCGGCATCCGAATCGACCACAGCCCTTAAACCCAAAAACATAAGCCACCTCGAAGCGGCCGGCATACCCCTGGCCGGCCAGACCGCCCTACAGGCCATGCGCGATAAAGGCAGGGTACGCCCAGGCGTGAAGGTCATGGTAATAGGCGCTGCCGGCGGGGTGGGACATTTTGCCCTGCAGATCGCCCGAATCTATGGGGCTGAAACCACTGCCGTATGCAGCTCCGGCCACCCGGAACTGCTGAAAAAACTCCATCCGGATCATCATATCGACTATCGCAGGATCGATTACCTGTATGCCCCGGAGCGTTACGATGTTATCTTTGACGCAGCGGGAACACAGGATTTCCTGAAATGCAGGAAAATACTAAAGAGCGGGGGCATATACATAACCAGCCTTCCACGGCCCAAGCTGATCCTTCATAAATTTCTATCCCTGTTCACCCGCGGTAAAAGGGTCAGGACCCTGCTGCAGCGCTCGACAGGAAGCGATCTGGATATTCTGAGGGTATGGGTAGAGAAAGGTGACCTGCAGGTGATCGTGGATTCGGTCTACAGCCTTGAAGACCTCCCCGATGCACACCGGAAGGCGGAAGAATACCGTACCGAAGGGAAAATCATCATCCGGGTGCGATAAGTCCGGACCATACGGACGTCAAGCAACGCCATCAGGTGTCCAGCATCATTTTACGGATCTTGAGAAGGGCTACCTGCTGATAGGCTTGGTCCAGGTCCTTCGCCAGCTGGGAGGGATCTCCAGAGCCCGACCTCATGTATTCCTCAATCGCTGTGATACGGTCCTCAAAAGACTTTATTTGCTGGTCCAGGTTCATATTTTGGTCATTCTCGTTTTCCATAATGTCAGACGATTCCGCGCCCGATCTGTTACAGTAACGGAACCGGTTTAACATACCGGATTGCGGCGGACGCATCACTACAGTAAAGACGTCATCTTTTCCGGTGTGATGCAAGTACGGAATTACCGGGCAGGTAAGCAATTAAGGGAGGTTAATTAATCTTAAAAAAACTTAAAGGCTTAATTCTCCGACTTTCATTTACGCCTGAAATAGAATCCTGTGTATATCCCTCCGTTCAGTCCCAGGCGCCCCTGGTTCCCATGGCCCCAGTCCCCGGTCACCTCGCTGTAAGGAGCAAGGAAAAACCGGTCGGAAAGAAAAATGTTCAGGCGAATCCCCCCCACAAGGTTCATGTTCCATGTACTTCCCGCACCTCCGTACCCTTCCTTGATGTACTTGAGGCGAAGCAGGCTGAAATAGGGTGAGATTTCCAGTTGCCCCGTGAGCGGTATGTGGAAATTGATATTCTCGAAGACCAGGGCCATCAAGGCCAGCCAGACAACAAAAGTCTCCAGGTCCATGTCCTCCATAAAACCATCCGTGCCGCCAAGCAGTATGATCGGTATCCCGATGATTCCCGTGCCCATCTGGAAGTATCCCGGTCCCCCGGCCACATTCGCATTCAGACTCACATACCTGCCCATAAACAGCATGGAGTTGATGCCTCCGGCAATCCTGGGGTGTGCATCCGGATGATAGACGTAATTGGGTGACAGGGACAGGGTCCAGTCCCACCCCTGATGGCGTACCGGCGGGGGAACGGCGTAAAAATCCTCCTGCCCCAGAAGGGCTGAACCCTTTGGGAAGATCAGGCAGATGACCAGCAGGATTCCGAAGGCAGTACGTCCGGATGGGACCATACGCAATGAATTGCATTCCGGTTCAATTTAGCAAATCCCGGGTGAATTTGAAAGCATGGGATTGCCAGCGGGCGTAGCCTCCCCCATAGAATTATGGATATCCCGGAGTTTCTGCAGCATACTGTGCCGGTCCATGGCTTGGGAATTAACAATTTTTAACGCCGGTATATTTGCGTCTACGAAATATTTCGTATATATTTGCTACGAAACCGTTCGTATATTACCCTATGACCCGTGATATGCCCCTGAAACCTACTGAATCGGAGATGGAGATCCTCCGCATCATCTGGGAGCACAGTCCCTGCTCCGTGCGCACGGTAAACGATGAGCTGAACCGCAGCCGGAAAGTGGGTTATACCACCACACTGAAACTGATGCAGATCATGCATGAAAAGGGATTGCTGCAACGTGAAATCAAAGGAAAGAAGCATTTATACATGCCTGCCGTAAGGGAGGAAGAAACAAAAAAGATCCTGCTCGACCGCTTCGTTGAGAACACATTCGGGGGATCTGCCATGCAACTGGTCATGCAGGCCCTAGGAAAGCACCGGGCCACGCCGGAAGAACTCCGGGAACTCAAAGAATTGATCCGCAGGATCGAAAAGGAACGGAAATGAACCAGTGGATCACATACCTGCCCGAATCCCTGATGGAGGCACTGGGCTGGACCCTGGTGCATTCCCTCTGGCAGGGACTTGCCATCGGAGCGGTCACACTCCTGATCTGGAAAGCCAGAAGAAACGCAGCCCCGCAATTCAGGTACATGGTCGGCCTCTTAGCGCTCCTGGCCGTCATGGCATCCGCCGTACTGACCTTTCTTCACGCTTACCGGCCGTATACTGCCCTCCATCCTGGCCAAGCATCCCCGGAGGTAATTACGGAATACCACCTGACCGGACTTCTTACTGAATCCCCCGCTGATGAGGGTCTTATTACATCCACCCGGCAGGCCCTGTCCACCTGCTTTCCATGGCTGGTCCCGTTCTGGCTGCTGGGCGTCCTGGTCCTATCGGTAAGGCTGGCAGGGGGATTGATGCTGATCAACCGGCTGCGCGTTCGGGATGTCTCAGCGCTTCCGCCCCCCTGGAAAAAACGCCTGGATGCCCTTCTGGAAAGGACCGGCCTCCGCCGCGGCATTCAATTCCTGCTTTCAACCCGCGTCGGGGTGCCGACGGTCCTCGGTATCCTGCGGCCCGTTATCCTGATACCCGCCGGTATGATAAGCCTGATGCCCGTGGAGCAACTGGAATCGATCCTCGTTCATGAACTTGCACACATCCGCAGATATGACTTCCTGGTCAATATAGTCCAATCCATTATCGAGGCCGTATTTTTCTATCATCCGGTCGTCTGGATGATCTCGGAAAGCGTAAGGCAGGAACGGGAAAAATGCTGCGATGATTTCGCCATAGCCGTATGCGGGCGATGGATGGTGTATGCAAAGGCTCTTGCGGGACTGGGCGAGATACAGGCCCGCACGCCCATTCCTTCGTTGGCCCTGGCCGCAGGCAGCAAGAAAAGAATTATCCTTAGAGTAGAACGTTTAATAAATCCAAGAAAGATGAAGACCCATGCAAGCGAGAAGATCGTGGCGGGATTGCTGATCCTGGGATCCGCCCTCCTGCTGACCCTGAGTACGGGCGCCAGTTTGAAACCCGATGTGTTTAGACAAACTGCCGAGGTGGAGTTTGACCTGCCCGGCGTGAACCCGGCCCCTGCGACCAATCCTCCAGTCCCCATACCCGTAGAGGCTTCCGGACCGGCTGAAAAGTCCGCCCCGGCCACGGAATCATCGTTAGCCTCACCAGCCGTTCCGGTTGAACCCGCCATCCCGTTGCGCCCGGACACAAGCCTGCGGTGCATCGACCTGGACGTAAAGGACAACGTCGTAACCCACGATTTCATAAACGAGCAGGGCGAGGAATTGAACATGAAATTCGTAATCCGCCAGGGCGAGGTGGAGGAGCTTTACGTCAACGGGGAGAAGATACCCGCTTCGGATTTCCCGAAATACCAGAAGGAGATCGACCGTACCCTGAGCGACCTGAAAAAGATGGACCGGGATCTTCGGAAGGCGAGGCAGGAAATTGAAGGATTGGACTGGGAAGCCATTCGCAAGGATATGGAAACCGGTATGGAAGCTTTCAGGCAAATGGACATGCAGGAGTTGCAGGAGCAGATGAAACAGCTGCAGAAGGAGCAGTTTGACCTGCAACTGGACCAGCAGAAGATACAGGAAGAGATTGAAAAAGCTGTGGACGAAGCCAGGATGGGCCGGGAAGAGATCCAAAAGCTGATGGAAGAGGCCAGGAAGTCCATGGAAGAATACAGGGAAGAGAAATACAAGATGAGCGAAGAGGAATTCCGCCGCATGGAGGAAGCCATTGCGGAAGCCATGGAGAACGTCCGGTTTCCCGACGATGAGGAACTGAGGGAACAGATCGAGAAGAGTTTACAGGCGGTCAAAGAAATCGATACCGAGGAGTTGCAGAAAAACATAGAGCAGGCCATGAAACAGCTTGAAAACATGGATTTCCAGGAGATCCAGCACCGGATACAGGAAAGCATGTCAAACCTGGATATAAAGCAGTTACACCTGGATGAGGAAATGAAAAGCCTGGACGAAATGATACGGGAACTGGAAAAGCTCGAACTCAAGGATGATTGAATCCAGCGGCATGCTCCGTTCTTCTAATGATCTCATCCTGAAGATCTTTGCTGAGATCATTGAAATAATCGCTGTAACCTGCTACCCGGACGATAAGGTCCGCGTATTTTTCCGGTTCACGCTGCGCCTGGCGAAGGGTTTCAGCGGTGACCACGTTGAACTGGATGTGATGCCCGTTCATCCTGAAATATCCGCGGATCAGGTGGCCTATCTTTTCCATGCCTTCCTCCGTGTCCAGAAAGGATGGTGTGAACTTCTGGTTCAGCAGGGTTCCGCCCGTCCGGATATGATCAATCTTCGCAGCCGAATTCAGCACAGCCGTGGGCCCTTTCCGGTCCGCCCCCTGCACCGGGGAAATGCCCTCTGAGAGGGGGTCGCCGGATTTTCTTCCATCCGGCAAAGCTCCCGTGACGCTGCCGAAATATATGTGGGACGTGGTGGGCAGAAGGTTGATACGGTAGGTTGCGCCGCGGGGACTTTCACGGCCGTCCACCGCCTGGAAATAAAACTCGAAAGCCTCCCTGAGCAGGCCGTCTGCATAATCGTCATCGTTACCGTACTTGGGGGTATTGTTGAGCAATTCATACCGGAAGTCCTCGTGGCCTGCGAAATTCTTTGCGAGTACCTCCAGCATCTCGCCCATGCTTTTATTCCGGCGGTCGAAAACATGGTATTTCAGGGCGGAAAGGCTGTCGGTAAGGCTTCCCGTGCCCACGCCCTGTATGTAGTTCGTATTGTACCTTGCCCCGCCCGCGTTGTAATCCCTCGCATTCCCGATGCAATCGTCGATCAGGAGGGAGAGGAAAGGAACCGGCATTTCTTTGGCAAATACTTCCTCGATCAGGTTGCTTCCCCGGATCTTGATATCCACAAAATGCTCAATCTGCCTGCGGAAGGCCTGCATGAGTTCGGCAAATTTCCTGAATTCTTTCGGATCGCCGGTTTCCAGGCCGATCTTCAGGCCCGTCCGCGGGTCCAGTCCATTGTTCAGGGTGATTTCCAGGATCTTGGGGAAATTGAAATACCCGGTCAGGATGTAGCATTCGGTCCCGAAAGCCCCGGTTTCCACACAACCGCTTGCCCCGCCCCTTCTGGCATCCAGAAGGGATTTTCCCTGCCGGGTCATTTCCTGTACGATGGCGTCGGCATTGAAGCAGGACGGTTGACCGAATCCCGTTTTTATGATATCCAGTGCTTTCAATACGAATTTGTCCGGGTTTTTGCGGCTGATCTGCACCATGCTGCTCGGTTGAAGTATACGCATTTCCTTGACCACTTCCAGGATCAGGTAGGAAAGCTCGTTTACGGCATTTTCACCATCGTCGGTGAGTCCCCCGACGTTGATCAGGCTGAAATCCGTATAGGTGCTGCTTTCCTGTGCCGTTACACCGACCTTGGGAGGCGCGGGATGGTTGTTGAATTTTATCCAGAATGCCTGCAGCAGCTCCCTCGCCCTTTCTTTCGTAAGGCTTCCTTCGGCCAGCCCCTTGTGGTAGAAGTGAAGCAGGTGCTGGTCAAGCCGGCCCGGGTTGAAGCTGTCCCAGGGATTCAGTTCGGTAATCACCCCGAGGTGGACAAACCAGTAATACTGCAGGGCCTCGTGGAATGTGTCCGGTTTGTGTGCAGGAACCTTCCTGCAGATCCGGGCCATTTCCAGGAGCTCCTCCTTCCGGGAGGGGAATCCCGATCTTGCCGGCCCTGCTCCGGCCATGCTGCCTTTTGTTTTGCCGGGCGCCGATGCTGCCAATTCCTCCAGTGCCCCGGCGTACCGTTCCGCGTACCCTACGATGGCCCGGGCGGCCGTTTCCATGGCTTTGAGTTCCTCGATCCTTTCCTGATTATCCGGACCTGTTGGCACCCCGGCTCCCTTCCTTTTCTTCGGTTTATTAAGTTCCCCCAGCACCCTCCGGATATCGGCAACGATCTCCAGCATGCCCATGCGGTAGATCTTGTCGCCGAGGACCGTATGCCCCGGGGCCCTTTGTTCCTGGAACTCGGTGAACACACCCGCACGGTAGGCCTGTTTCCATTCCTCCGGCAGGATGGACATGATCCGGTCCCGGTTGCTTTTTCCCTGCCAGTAGGGAATGATCTTCTCGGTGTAGGCTTTCCGGGTTTCTGCATCCACTTTAAAAGACACCTTCTCCCTGGAATCCAGGATATCCAGGTCCTCCAGGGTATGTATGCAGATTTCCGGGTAGGTTGGAGTGGCCCTGGGTGCCGGTCCCCGTTCCCCCACGATCAGCTCCCCCTCGTTGATGCAGATCGCCTTGTTGCGCATTATGTAATCAAAACAACCGGCCCGCTGCATGGGTACGGAAAGATCGCGAACCCCATCCTGCATGTAATATTCGGTCACCAGGAGAGCCCTTTCTGCGGAAATCCGGTTCACGGCTTTCAGGCTCTGTTTCTTGAGTTTTTTGATACGCTCATTCATGTCTGCTTCATTTTATCTTTGCAAGGTTTTCAGCCTCCTATCCTCACCCTGAAACCGGCCCCGGAGAATCGTTCACTAACCTGACGGATCCATTGTTCCGCCGGCGTTTTGAAATCCTGATTGACGCTTTCTTTTCCAAATCGCCTGTATTTATGGGTTCCAAAGGCATGGTAAGGAAGTATGTCAAGGTTCTCCAGCCCCTTCAGGCCATGCAGGTATTCGAGCATGCCCAGGATATCCTCTTCCGAGTCATTGAAACCCGCAACCATGGGTATCCGCAGGTTTACACGGGCGGTTGAGGATACTGCAATGGACAGATTTTCAAGTATCCTGCGATTTGACACACCGGTATACTTTTTGTGTTTTTCTACATCCGTCGTCTTGAGGTCGAACAGGATGAGGTCGGCCCTGGAGCAAACCTTTTTCATGTTTTCCGCTGTCGTATATCCACTGGTATCGACGCAGGTATGTAATCCACGCTCCCGTGACAGATCCAGTAAAAGGAACAGGGCTTCTGCCTGTTGAAGCGGTTCTCCGCCCGAAAAGGTTATGCCTCCCCCCGATTCTTCCATGAATATCCGGTCCCTCTCAAGCTCGGCCATCAGTTCCTCCACCCCGATCCAACGGCCCACCTCGACCTCTTTTCTAAGGCTCACCCCGTCCAGCATTACCTCCTCGGTATACCGCTCGATTCCCTGCAGGATCCCCTCCGGGTTGTGGCACCAGGGACATGCCAGGGGGCAACCCTTGAAAAAGACCGTGGTCCGGATGCCGGGCCCGTCGTGCAATGCAAAACGCTTGATATCAAAAATACATACCTTCATTTCTTCAGGCAATGAATAATTGTAAAAAATAATAAACGAATGGAAG
The DNA here is from genome assembly GCA_964575235.1 of uncultured Bacteroides sp. Taxonomy (GTDB): domain Bacteria; phylum Bacteroidota; class Bacteroidia; order Bacteroidales; family SM23-62; genus SM23-62. The sequence continues at coordinate 29,198 of CAZNQG010000021.1, read as the reverse complement.
ACTAGTACATCAGGCAACAAAACAGGCCCCGGCCCTGCCTGGTGTACATACGGGTTCTATGGAATGCGGTTTTCACCCCTGCGTTGTTTCCGTAAAGATAATAAATCTGCAATATTTCTTACAGCAGCAATGCGTTGAACAGCAATTTATAGGTGGCATGGGTGGAAGCCCTGAAGTTCGGATTGAAACCAAACAGCACGAACTGCCCCTTTCCCTTACGCATCCAGATCATCAGGGGCCTTTCCCCCAGCAGTTCTTCCTTCTCGATGTAACCGCTGACCAGGATATCTTTCTCCGGAGTTATCCCGATGACCCTGCGGTCCATGTCAAAAACGGGTACCGAAGTGGCGAAAGCGGGTTTGCCCCGGTAAAACACCCCGACGCCCTGGGGCATACCCATGGTCAGCGGATGATCCATGCTGAGGTTGATCCTGACAAGCGACCCGGGACAATACAGTCCTTGCTTGGCAAGTTGGTCGGACTGGTCCCAGAACGGCAATCCGAAGTCTTCCTTGTCCTTTTCGCCCGGTATGCTCAGTTTTCCCTCGAAGAGCTCGGTGGACTCTCCCCAGGAAATGATGATCCCTCCCTTATCCACGAAAGTCATCAGTTTTTCCATTCCCTTGGCGCCCATTCCCTTGGTGAACTGGGGGGGCAGACTCATCCGGTAGCGTCCTTCCGTACTGCCGTAATTGCCTTCCATCAGAATCGACTTCCTGGAAGACGGGAAAACCACCACATCGAAGTCGGCTGCAAAATCGGTATTTTCGAAATCCCCAGGTTTTAACACCCGGAAGGGAATATGGTACGTATCCAACACAAAACGGGTCCACCCGGCATCCATATCGTGAAAATTCGTTTCGACAAGGGCTATCCTCGGCAGGGAAACGCTCTCCCTGCTGCCCTGCGCCGCATCACCATACAGCGGGTCCACGCTGAGCTCCTCCAGTACGGGCCTGAGGGCATTCCCAGCCTTCCCGGCGATGACGAAACTGCCCTTCTCCACCGTTGTCCCGTTCACGCTTACAGCCTCGAGAAGTCGTTCCACCTTCAACCCCTTACCGAGTGCATGAAAGGCCGCCCGGTAACTCTCGTTCCGGCCGGCCGGAAGATACACGACCGTTCCTCCGCTTCCTGCAGTTCGCAGGCTGTAATCGCCCTGTATTTCAACCAGCGAGGATTCCAGCTCATTGCAGGGTTTGTTGACTTCCCAGCTCCTGACCCCCATGTGAAGGGGAAGGGACCAGGTTGCGATGTCGTAAGGCCGGATGACGGGTCCCCCGGTCGTATAATGCCTGACCGGATATTGCTGAACTTCCATCACCTCCTTGATGAAAGACCGGAAAGGCTGTGCCAGGGGAACCACAACCGATGACTTTTCAACGACCCGGTTTCCCACCACCAGCTCCTTCCCGGTCTCAAATACCCGGATGCCATGTTCCTTGAGAAGGTTCACCAGTCTGACCATCTCCCCCGGATCATGCTGGCTTGCGGGCAGGATATAATAGTAAGGAACCATGGTTTTTCCCTTCCGTACTTCCAGGGCGGCCATTTCATTGCGGAAGGCAAGGATGTCCGTTCGGTGGTTCGAGGCGGTCTTCAGGATCGAATAGGTCGAGGAAAGCTCGTAGTCAATGATGTCGGAAAGCCTCCACCAGCCTCCCTCCCAGGGATGCGGCATGTTAATGCTTTTCTTATACTCGGCCAGACCCTTGCCGGTTACCCCGAGTTCGCTGGGTTCAATATATACCGGTGTGGCGGTCTTGGCGCTTGCGCACTCGGTCAGCATGCCGATCACGTTCTTCCAGATGCAGGTCTCGGTGGAACCCGGCCAGTAATCGTCGAACAGGTAATGCGTCGAAACCCCGAAAAGGCTGTCACGGGTCATATCCTTCAGCATGTTCGAGCCGAAAACACCGACCCAGGTCCAGATTCCGGCATCCACGTTTTCAGCGATGGGATCGTGGTTGGGGGGTACGAAGTACCGGGTGCCGGTCGAGCCCATCTGGTGCTTTTCAACCATCACCTGGGGGAACCAGTCCAGGTTGTATATGGCGGCAATGGCCCTGGTGTCTTTCTGCGAAAGGGTGACGAAATCCCGGTTGTTATCGTGTCCCACGTATTTATGGTAGACCCCGGGCATGGAAGAACCCTCGTACTTGGTGCCCCTGAACTCTTTGTAATTCTCAACAACCATATCCATTCCGTCCGGGTTGTGGCAGGGCACCATCATGTAAACCACGTCGTCCATCCACCGGAGCTTCAGGGGATCGGCCGTGGTGGCCAGGTCATAGGCTACGAGAGGTGCGCTCTGGGAAGGACCTACCTCGGAGGAATGCATGGAAAGGGTTGCCAGCACAAATACCCTTCCCCTTTCCAGCAATGCCTGCTTTTCCCCGACCGGTATTGCCGGGTCCAGAGCCAGCCTCCGGTTGATCTCCTTCAGCTCGTCCAGCCTGGCCAGGTTCCCGGCCGAAGAGAGAAAGGCAATGTACATGGGGCGCCCCTGGGGCGATGTGCCGATCTCCAGCATCTTTAGACGCTCGGAGGCAGCATCGAGGTCCTGCAGGTAAGTAATCAGTTCCTCGTAGGTCAACAGGTTCCGGTCGGATCCCGGTTCGAACCCGAAGTAATCCGCCGGCTTTGTCTGTGCGGCCACAGATAAGGCATACGTCATAAGGCAGGCGGTGAGCATGACCATCGCGATACCCCCGGTTTTTTTCATATTCATCTTCAAGTTTTTAAGGTTTATTCAGGACTTTACTTCTTTTCGAGCATCTTAAATTAACCATTTTTTTCGCTCGCTGTTAACTTGTTGATGAAAATCACATTTGGAACCGGGAACGCCTGGAAACCCGCAGACTGGGCCGGGACCCCGTGAGCTTGGTCCGGCCGGTTTTGAAAAAATGATAAAATCCACTATTTTTTGCTTCTGAAACCTCTCTCCGATGGCCGATCCTAAAGAAGTCCTCAAATATCTCAAGCTATCCGTAAAAGTAGAGCAGGAACCGGGCGAGGAAATCCGTGAACACCTGAGGAAAACCGTTCTGGGAACCCCGGAAAAGCTTCGATACCGGCATACCTCCTTTGATACTAAACTTCCTTTCCTGGGAAGGGTATATTTCCTCATCCTCCGGAAATCCGAAAGGCTTCTCGGTTCCATTGCATTTGCCGCCCGGACCATTGATCTCCCCGAACGGCCCATGGATTCCTGGTACATCCGGTATTTCTCCGTTCAGGCTCCCCTGCGAGATGCCACCTACAAACAAGAAAGGCTGAAGCGCACCGAGAAAAAGAAAAAGCGTGACAAGAACAGGCCGCACGGGGACAGCCTGCTGAAAAACTTCTCGCAGCCCTATTTTGACGAACCGGATAATATGCTGGCCGGGGGCGCCCTGAAGAACCCGCCGAACATCGTTTACGCCTACGTCGAGCGGGATAATCTGCGTTCCTGGAACTTTACGGAGCTGGTCGGTTTCGAAACGGTCGGCAGGATAAACACAACCATCTTCAGCCGGTACAGACCGAAAAAACATCCCAATGTATCGTTGATCGCGGAATCCGAAAAGGAGGAACACCTGGAAAGGATCCGGGAATTCTACCGCGGGCATGCCTTTTTTACGGATCAGAATATATATTACGGCGGACATTACCTGGTCTGGAGGGAGAACGGGAAGATCCTCGCGGGATGCCAGGCCAATCCCGAGGTCTGGCAACTGGAGGAATACCCCGGGGGAATGAACCGTTTCCTGATGAAGTATGCTACCCGCTTACCCATCATCCGCCGCATGTTCCAGCCGGGTTACCAGAAGTTCATTGCCGTGGAGGGGATCTGGTTCAGGCAGGGTTGTGAAAAACACCTGCACGCACTTTTTGAGACCGCCTGTGCCATGCACGGTTACCATGCAGCGGTCATATGGCTCGACGAAAGAAGTCCCGTGCTGAAGAGCATCCTGTCACTGGGGAGGCTGGGACTCATCGATAAAGTGCTGAAGACTGCCGTCGCGGACATCCGGGTTAAGTTCAACAACTTCAGTGAAAAGGATAAAAAGCCCTACTTCGAGCGCCCTGCGTATATCTCCTGTTTCGATATGACCTAGGATATTTTGTTCTGGCCGGGATGACCCGCTAATCCTTCCCCGGCAGCACTTTTTTCTTCAGAAGGGCCATGTCCTGCTTCAGGCTGGCGACGGTCCGGATCAGCTCCTCTTCGGACAGGGACGGCTCCGGGATCTGCGAACTGATGTAATTAACGAACTTCCAGACCTCCTTGATTTCATTAGCGTGCACATCAAAAGGCTCGTAGGCCGGATTCAGGGAATACAGGGTAAGCTTGTGCTCCTTTTCGAGGAGGTTTTCGGCAATCTTGAATACGATCCCTTCGTCCAGGGTAAGGATGACATAGGCGTTCCCGGTCACGATCAGCTTCCAGTCCTGCAGGAACTCACCGGTAACCCAGGAACGGTCCGGTATCGGAAGCATGGAATCACCGGAAAGCTGGAAGGTCCGGTACTTTTTGGCAGGGGAAAGGAAAGGGAGCTGGAAGGTGGGCAGGTGCCGGATGAATTCCGGGTCTGCAAAGCCGTTGGTGTATCCCGCCCTGGCCTTCTCATTCACCAGTTCGATGTTCTCTTCGTTTGCATCGTCCACCGTGGTTGCAAGCACCCTCAGCTTGCTGCCCCTGAGGTAAACATCGTTCCCTCGCTCCAGTTCCGAAAGCTGGCTTTCCGAGAGGCCGGCCAGGTTGACGCGGATCAGGGTGTCCACCGCCACGCCGAAATACCTGGAAAAGGCCATCAATGCCTGTATGCCCGGTTCTGCAACCTCGTTCTCATACCCGCTCAGGGTGGATCGCTTCATGCCCAGGATGTGCGCCAGCTCATCCTGGGTACGGTTCCTCCGCTTGCGAAGGAGCTTTATGTTCTGACTGAAATACATGGTGTGTTTATTTTCTTCCCGGATTCTTTGCTTTTTAATCCGGAATGATTATATTTTAATCGTAATGATTGACTATTTTTTAATCAAAGTTACAACAAATATTTAATAAACAAAACATCCGGGCAAGAAACATCGTGCACCTGGACCTGGACACCTTTTTCGTTTCGGTCGAACGCCTGAAAAACAGCAGCCTGGTCGGAAAACCCGTGCTCATAGGGGGGATGTCGGACCGTGCGGTGGTTGCCAGCTGCAGCTACGAGGCCCGGCAGTACGGGGTGCACTCGGCCATGCCCATGAAACTGGCCCGGAACCTCTGCCAGGACGCCGTGATCATCCGGGGCGACATGGAAACGTACACGAAATATTCCCGGATGGTCACCGACATCATTGCCGAAGAGGCCCCCCTGCATGAAAAGGCTTCCATCGATGAGCATTACATCGACATTACGGGGATGGACCGCTTTTTCGGCTGCATGAAATGGACGCAGGAACTGAAGCGGAAGATCGTGCTTCATACGGGACTCCCGGTTTCCTGCGGGCTTTCGGTGAACAAGACCGTCTCCAAGATCGCAGCCGGGGAAGCCAAGCCCAACGGGCAGCTCGAGGTGGTGCGCAACCGGGTAATCCCCTTCCTCTCCCCGCTTTCCATCCGGAAGATCCCCATGATCGGGGACAAAACCTACCACCTGCTGCGCTCGATGGGCATACAGACCATACGGACCCTGCAACTCATGCCCGTGGAAATGGTGGAGAAGGTGCTGGGCAAGAACGGCCAGCTGGTCTGGAAGAAGGCCAATGGGATCGATCCCTCCCCCGTAAGGCCCTACAGCGAACAAAAATCGATCGGCACGGAGCGCACCTTTGAAAAGGACAGCACCGATATCGTCCACCTGAAGGAACTGCTGGTGGGCATGGTCGAGAAACTGGCATACCTGCTCCGGAAAAAGCAAAAGCTTACCGCCTGCGTCACGGTCAAGATACGCTACGCGAATTTCGACACCCACAGCCTGCAGAAAAGGATACCCTACACATCTCTGGACCATGTGCTGATCGGCACGGCCAAGGAACTGTTCGACCGGCTGTACAGGCGTCGCATCCGGATCCGGCTGATCGGGGTCCGTTTCAGCCACCTGGTCGGCGGGGTGCAGCAACTGGACCTGTTCGAGGACACCCCGGAGATGATCCGGCTCTACCTGGCACTGGACAGGCTCCGGTACCGTTACGGCAGGAAAGCCGTGCTCCGTGCCGTGGGGATCGGCAGCCGGGAGGAAATAAAGGAAGAAGAGGATTACCTGGAGGAACGGGGCACAACGGCCGGTCCCCTGCCGGAAGAAATCGAACAGCGGGCCAGCTGGCAACTGGGAGGCAGCACCTTTCAGCGCCTCTGGAAGGTCAACCGCCCGGATTATTTAACCGGGAAAAAGGGATGAAGGTATCCCGAATCCATGCTGTATTGCTGCCATTCATATTACAGCCTCCGCTACGGCACCATGCCCGTGGAGACCCTGGTGCAGAAGGCTGCCGGGAAGGGGATCCCTGCCCTGGCACTGACCGACATCAACAATTCCACGGGCATCATGGATTTCATCGGGGCATGCCGTGAGCAGGGGGTGCATCCCGTTGCGGGGATCGAGTTCCGGGACGGGAACCGGCTGCTGTACACCGGGATTGCCCGCAACAACGAGGGGTTCCGCGAACTGAACGAGTTCCTCTCCGCCTGCAACCTTGAAAAAAGGCCCCTTCCCCCCGATCCGCCTCCCTTCCGGAATGCATGCATCGTTTTTCCCTTTGGCCGGAAAGCCCCCTCACAGCTCCTGGACAACGAGTACGTGGGATTGCGGCCGGCCGATGCCCGGAGGCTCCTCTCCTCCCCGTTCCGGTCCCGCCAGGAAAGGCTCCTGATCAGCCAGCCGGTGACCTTCGGCAGCCGGGAAGATTACAGCATCCACAAGCATCTCAGGGCGGTGGACAACAATACCCTGCTCAGCAAGATCAACGGGGATCACCTGGCGGCGGAGGATGAATATTTCCGGCCCGTGGAACGGCTCCTGGAGGCTTTCCGGGACTATCCCGCGGTCATACGGAATACCGAGTCGCTGACCGGGGACTGCCGGATCGGCTTTGATTTCAGTTCCATTAAGAACAAGAACTGCTTTACCGGGAGCCGCTACGACGACAAACTCCTGCTCGAAAAGCTGGCCATGGACGGCCTGCGCTACCGGTACGGGAAAAACAACCCGGAAGCCCGGCAGCGGGTAAGGCACGAACTGGAGATCATAGACCGCCTGGGCTTTTCGGCCTATTTCCTCATCACATGGGACATCATACGCTATTCCATGTCCCGCGGCTTCTACCACGTCGGACGCGGGAGCGGGGCAAATTCCATCGTGGCTTACTGCCTGAAGATCACCGACGTTGACCCTATTGAACTCAACCTTTACTTTGAACGTTTCATCAACCCCAGGCGCACCAGTCCCCCGGACTTCGACATCGACTATTCCTGGAAGGACCGGGACGAGGTGCTGGACTACGTCTTCAAGCGCTACGGGGAGAAACACACTGCCCTGCTGGGCACCATCTCCACTTTCCGGGACCGCTCCATCGTCCGGGAACTGGGTAAGGTCTACGGGCTTCCCAAGTCCGAGATCGACCACCTGGTACAGTATCCCGAGGACATGCTGAACCGCAGCCGGATCACCGAAAAGATCATGCGGATCGGACACAGGATCATCGATTTCCCCAACCAGCGGAGCATACATGCCGGGGGGGTGCTTATCTCGGAAGAGCCTATTACGTCCTACACGGCGCTGGACATGCCCCCGAAGGGTTTCCAGACCACGCAGTGGGACATGTACGTCGCCGAGGAGATCGGTTTCGAAAAACTCGACATACTGAGCCAGCGCGGCATCGGGCATATCCGCGAATGCGTCGACATCGTGCTGGAAAACCGGAAGGTGAAAATCGACGTGCACCATGTGGAGGCCTTCAAGCAGGACCCCCGGGTGAAGGAGCAGTTGAAACGGGGCGAAACCAACGGATGCTTTTACATCGAGAGTCCCGCAATGCGCGGCCTGCTGAAAAAGCTTCGCTGCGATAATTATCTCAGCCTGGTGGCGGCCAGTTCCATCATCCGCCCCGGGGTGGCCCGGTCCGGCATGATGCGCGAGTACATCTGGCGTTTCCACCATCCCGGTCGGTTCCAGTACATCCACCCGGTCATGGAGGAGCAGTTGAAGGAAACCTTCGGGGTCATGGTTTACCAGGAGGATGTGATCAAGATCTGCCATCATTTCGCGGGACTCGATCTGGCCGATGCGGATGTGCTCCGGAGGGCCATGAGCGGGAAATTCCGCTCTAAAAAGGAATTTCAGCGCATTGCCGCCCGCTATTTTGAGAACTGCCGGGAACGCGGTTACCCCGACGAACTGGCCAGGGAGGTATGGAGACAGATCGAATCCTTCGCCGGCTATTCCTTTTCCAAGGCCCACTCGGCCTCCTATGCGGTGGAAAGTTTCCAGAGCCTGTACCTGAAGTCCCATTTCCCCCTGGAGTTCATGGTGGCCGTGATCAATAATTTCGGGGGTTTCTACCGAACCTGGGTCTACGTGAACGAGGCAAGGCGCTGCGGGGCCACGATCAACCTCCCCTGCATCAACCTCAGCCGGTACAAGACCTCCATCCTGGGAAAGGACATTTACCTGGGCTTTGTACACATTGCCAACCTGGAAACCGGGACCCTCTCCTCCATTCTTGCGGAGCGCGAACGGCACGGTCCCTTCAGGAGCCTGGAGGATTTCACGGGCAGGGTCTCCATCGGCATCGAACAGCTGGTCATACTGATCCGTACCGGGGCCTTCCGTTTCACCGGAAAAGGCAAGAAGGTCCTGCTCTGGGAAGCTCATATGCAGCTTGGCAGGAGCACCCCCGATCCAGGCGTACAGCGGCTGTTTCAGTCCCCGAAAAAAGAATTCAGCCTCCCGGCATTTGAGGAAGACCGGCTGGAAGATGCCTACGATGAGATCGAACTGCTGGGTTTCCCGGTCACGGTCACTTCCTTCGACCTGCTTAAAACATCCTTCCGGGGTAAGCTCATGGCCCGTGACCTGATGAGGCACGTGGGAGAAACGGTGAGGATGGTGGGAAACCTGGTTACCATAAAAAACGTGAAAACCGTTAAAAAGGAATGGATGCACTTTGCAGCTTTCCTGGACGCCGAAGGGGAATTCTTCGATACGGTGCATTTCCCGAAATCATTGAAAAACCACCCTTTCCGGGGTTACGGTGTTTATCTCATCCTGGGTGAAGTAACGGAAGAGCTGGGCTTCCCGGGCATCCAGGTGGAAAAAATGGCCAGACTGCCCGTCCGTCCGGATCCCAGATACTGAGCTGCTTTGATTTCCGGTCCGCGATCCTTAATTTTACACATACAGGCATGCAGAAGGAGATGCAAGGATTCCGTATTTCGAAACGGGAAAGCGTTAAGGAGAACATCAGCCGGATCCTGACCGGCCAGGTGGATTATATCCTGGGACATTGCGCAGGCGACCGGGAGAACATTCATATTTCCATCCATGAGATCCGAAAGAGCATCAAGAGGATACGGGCCGTACTTCGACTGATACGTGAAGAGATTGGTTACAGTACATATTACAGGGAAAATGTCTATTACCGGGACATAAACCGGAAGCTATCGGATCTGAGAACCGCGAACGTCCTGGTGTTTACCCTTGAATACCTGAAGTCTGAAATCAGGCTCAGGAATAACGAGCTGGACCCGCTGATCCGTTCGATCCTGGGGGAACGCAAAACCCTGCTGGGTGAACTTATTTCTGTGAACGGGGACCTGAAGGATTTCTCGGAGCTTTTCCTCAAAGGCCGTGAGCGCATACCGGAACTGCCCATTGAACACAATGGCTTTGAGGCGTTTGAGGGCGGGATTCACCGTATGTACCGGCAAAGCCGGGATTACCTGGATAAGGCACTCCAGGATCACGGAACGGATCACCTGCACGATATGCGCAAGCGCATGAAGTACCTCTGGTACCAGATTCAGATTCTGACTCCCATTTACCCGGTCCAGCTGAAAGCCTTCGCCCGGGCCCTGGAAGGCATCACGGAAAAGCTGGGAATCTACCATGACCTTGAGGTTCTGAACGGGTACATAAGGGAGCCCGGCGTTGAAATGGGACCCGCAGTCCGGCAAACCCTGCTGGATGCCTGTGAATTCAAAAAAGCTGCCCTGCTGCCCTGGATACTCCGGAAGTCCGGTCCCGCATTCTCCGAGGACCCCGGTGCACTGGTGCACCGAATGGGCGAATACTGGAAACAATACTACCGGCAATGAAAACGAACAAAAACAAGCGCTGGATCGGGGTCTTCGATGAGATCACCAATTTCATGGAAACCAACCTGGAAAAATGGAACAGCATTGAGGAAATCCGGAAAACCTACGACGATTTTGTCAGCAACCTTAAGAAAATCAAAGAGATACAGCCTGAGCTGGAGAGGGATTTGTCCCCCGTCAAAAAAGAACTGGCCAAAAAAAAGGACCTGCTCCTTCAAAGGCTTTTCCCGGTCCGGAACATTCTTGAGGTATATGCCGAGGACCACAACATAGGGAAGAAAGGCAAATCCATTGCAACCGTCCGGAACAAGCTTGAAACCATGGCCGAAGGGGAACTCCTGGAATACGCTTCCCGGCTTCACAGGCTCATCGACGAATACATGCACGGGGAAGAAAAGCAGGAGGCGGGCACCAACAGGATTACCCCGGGCAAGGACATACAGCGCTACGGTCTTACCCAGTCCATGATGGACGGCCTGCACTCGGCCATTCACCAGTATCAATCCGCTTTCGAACTCAGAACGGATGTAAGCAGATACAGGAAACGGATGAAGAAAAAAAGCGGGGCGCTGATCCGGGCGAACCGCAGGCTTCTCACGAAACGCCTGGACAAGCTCATGAGTGTTTTTTCCGGAACCCATCCCTCTTTCTTTAAAGCCTACATGGGACTGGGAAGGAAATAGGACGGTGTCATCAACATGAAAATAAATCCCTCACCAAAACAAAACTATTGGATATGAAAAGATCAGTAAAAATTCTGCTGACCATCGTTCTGGCTGGTATTGCGGTCTGTGCCGTATCGCAGGACCGGCCCGTGGTCGTTGCCGACTTCATGAAGGTCGATGCCGGTAAGGAAAACCGGTACCTGGAACTTGAAAAAGACTGGAAGAAAATTCACCAGGCCCGCCTGGAAAAAGGGTATATCACAGGCTGGCAGCTCTGGCAGAAAATGTATGCCTCCCCGGAGGACGATGACCGGTTCATTACCCTCAACTGGTATGAAAACTTTGAAAAAAGCAGTGAGAAGGGGACGGCCGAAGTGATCGGGGAATTATTCAACGAGAGGGAACTGGAAGAGCTGATGAAACGAACCCTGAAAGCCCGTGACCAGGAAAACACCGAGGTCATGCACCGCGTTACGGGCACCGAGAACAACAACCCGGTTGAGTTCATCGTAATCTACCAGCTTAAGGTGGGTGCTGCGAATCAGGAGGATTACATCCGGATGAAGAAGGAAATTTTCAAACCGATTTATGAGGAAGCCGTGAAGCGGGGTGAAATGGGGACATGGAGCATCTGGAGCCGGTGGCCATTCGACGATGACGATTACCAGTTTGTTGCCGTAAACGGGTTCGGGGAATTTTCCCAGATGCAGAATGTAAACTTCGCGGAAATCATTAAAAAAGTACACCCGGACCTTGATACAGAGGAACTTAAGCAAAAAATAACGAAAGCCCGCAAAGTAACCGCCGTTCAGATCTGGAAGCTTCTGGACCAAGTGATGCCCGAAGGCGGGCATGAGTAGCGCACCCTAAACCGGCAATATGGCAAGAAAATCCGAACCTCCCAGTACCTTTCTGTGGGTGCTCAGGGGACTGACCTCGGCATTCCTGATGGGCTATCTGTTTTTGGTATACCTGGCGATATTCATGTACGATTGGTTTCCTTCCGGCAACCCGGCAGAAAACCTTCTGGGCTTTGGTTTGCTTCTACTAGCTATGCTTGGTTATTACCTGATGTGGATCCGGCGGGAACTGCTTGCCGGGATCCTCTTCATTATCTGGTATGCGGCCCTTTGGCCAGCGGAGATCCTTATTGGCGGGGATACCTTTGAAGATTCCCCTGTCCCCGGGATCCTGCTGTTCATCCTTGGGATCCTGTTGGTGTTATTTCGGGTCGGCAGGGTGAAAAAAAACCGACAATAAGCCGATGGAAAGGATGGCTTCGCCGGAGTTCAGTTCCAAGGCGGATATTCATCCGTACCGTGCACGGGGACGAATTCAGATTTCAAGGTTTGAGTACTCCCGGGTCGGTTCAAAGGCATAGGGCGGGTATTCATAGATGGGAACGCGTTCTTCCGTCTGCCCCAGCGAATACCCGTAAACACCATCGTACTCGTTCCGGTCCTCCCCGATGCTTTCGAGCTGGTCCAGGTATTCCTGGATGGATTTGGACTCGATGATGATGACCTTTCCCATCTTCTCGATAATGGGACTGTGGTTGCGCGTTCCGTCATGGTCAAATTCCAGGATCCGGCGTCCGTACCTGGTTATTCCTATAACCCTGAATGTCAGGCTCTTGCCTACACCGGGCAGATTCAGGACATTCCGGTCCGTTGCAAGGAACGGAGCAGAGCTGAACTTCCTGAGCGCTTCAATGTTTTCGATCATCATTTCGGGTTCGTCCGGGAAATGCCTGACGGTCTCCATCTGCTTCGGGTCGATGCGCCCAATCGGTTTTTCTTCGGTCTGTTCCTGGACCACCCTCGCATTGGGGGCAAAATTGAAGTTGTTCTCCATGTAGCCTTTCACCGTGAAGGTATAATAGGGCAGGATGCCAACATCGTTCAACACCTGCCTCAGCTTTGCTGAATGGCCCCTCCGGGACGCAGCAACGGTAAATACAAGCTGGTTGGTGACCATCCATCCTGCGGCAATCAGCCTCCCGGTTGCTTCCCTGGCTTCCGGGGTTATCTCCATGGGTGATTCAAAATGGGTCTGTATCACAAATTGTTGCACGCCTTCCTCACTGGCGTCATGCTTGAAGTCTGCCAGGACCCTGGCAAGATCCGGGGTTATCCTTTGCGGCAGGTAGGCCGGCAGACGGGTTCCAAGCCGGACGCGCTGGATTTCTGCATATTTCTTTCCATCCGGTCTTTTCCGGTTGGCCTCCCGCTTGCGGCGCACCATGGCAAGTACCTCATCCAGAAGGTGTTTGAGCGTTTTATCGGAACTCATCAATGAATCACCTCCGGTGATCAGGATATCCCTTAACTGAGAATCCTTTTCAAAATATTCCATCAGGCGCCTGAGCTTTTCCGGCCATTTTTCATTGGGAAGCAGCTTCTCCAGGTTGAAATTAAGGTTGCCGGACTGGAAATTAAACATCCGCTGGCAGCTCGAGCACAGTCCTCCGCAGGCCCTTCCCATGGTATCCGGGATCAGGATGGCCACTTCGGGGTACCGGCGGTGGATGTTATTATGCGACGGTAGGATCCAGCCTGCGGCATTGGGCTTGCCCGGTACCACCTGGTCCTCCTTCTCCCAGGCGACGATATGGCCGAATTCCTCCAGCAACTGGCGGCTGTAGACCACATAATGCCGGATGGCCAGGTCTGCACCGATGGCAAAATAGGGAACCCGGACATGAAGAAGGGAGAGGTAGTAGGGATTCACGAAGAAGGGGATCCCCGCCTCCTCGGCTTCCTTTAAAAGCCTCATGGTATCCGGATCGAGGGAATGCCCGAGCATTTCATTCAGGAGTTCCGGCGACCTCACGGCAAACCTTAAATGGAAACGATGGTCCTTCCACCATTCCAGGGCTTTCTGCATTTTCTGGGAGGCATCCAGACCGTCTTCGAAAAAATAACGCTCGCTCCTGATTTCCTGGTTTTCAATTTTGCGAATAATGATCCTCAGAATCCGGTCCCGGTTCTCTTCGCGCAACATTACGATCCGCGGATCCAGTCCCGAAGGATAACGTTCCATCCAATCCAGGACCTCTTCCTTCCCGGGTATCTTTTGCCGGCTTTCACCTCTTAACTGCCTGAAGAGCTGGATCATATCCTTAAAAAAGTCGGGTTTGGCACCACCGGTGCCCCGGTTAACGGCCAGCCAGATCAACTTGAGGGGATTGCTGACGGCTATTTCACCACGAAGATTCAGGTCCGGATACTGTTTTCCTGCATGTTCGATGTAATCCAGGATGCGGATGATCGCAAAATCCCGCCATTCCAGCCGGTCATACAACTCCCGGTCCGTGTTGCGCGACTGCTGGAAGCGTATGGCATCCCTCCTCGATCCGAATTCCTTTTCAATCCACGCCTTCACGCCGACAAGCGCTTCCGTCTCGTTTCTCGAATTTTGCATGATGGTTTCCAGCGCTGGATTTTCCTGCAGGAGTATCTTCAGTAATTTATGTGACTTAACGGTTATGGCAATCCGGTCAAGTCTTTCGATTTCGGTCATGGCATTTCGGTTTAAGACAGGAATCTGGACATGTCCATGAATATAAGGAATAGATGCCGCGAAATCAAGATGTTTTACATTATGCTCGGTAGATGGACCGCTCCGAAAGCTCCTTCATCCTGCGGAAACCGAAGATCCAGAGAAAAACCATGTACCGGGGCAACGGCTATCAGAACCCGGTTCATGCTTACAGTTCCATGCGGGATACGGCAAGTACCCCCTTAATCTTTCCCAGTTTCCGGATCAGAACATCCAGGTGTCCCGTATCCTTCACGAAGAGGGTAATGGTCCCCTCGAACATCCCGTCGGTGGAATCGATGGAAACAGACCTCATGTTGACGCGGAGGTCCTTTGAAATGGTGTCCGATATCTTGCTGAGGATACCGATATCGTCCACGCCGGTGACCCGGATGGTTGCAGGCAGGTAGATCTCATCACCGGTAACCGCCCACTGGGCCTTGACAACACGGTAGCCATACCTGGAGATGAGCCGGGCGGCATTCGGGCAGGAAACCCGGTGTATGGTAATGCCGGAACTAACCGTTACAAAGCCGAAGATCTCATCCCCGTATATCGGATTGCAGCATTTCGCCAGCCTGTATTCCACCTTGTCCAGGCTTTTGTCGATGATCAGGTAATCGTCCTGCCGGACTGCGGATGAAACGATCTTCTCAACGGCTTCCTCGCCTATTTCGGCGGATTTGCCGGATGCAGCGGAAACATCCTTCTCCTCAAGCAGCTCCTTGATGTCCATCAGGTCAATCTTTTCGGTGGCGACCAGGTAATAGAGGTCGGTTGCCGTTTTAAGCCTGTAATGCCGAAGGAGCCTGTTGATGTTGAGGTCATCGAATTCGATCTTCCAGTTCCGGAACCTGCGCTTGAGCGTCTCCCTGCCGTTGTTGGCCTCTGCCAGCTTTGCCTCCTGCAGCGCCTGTTTGATCTTGGACTTAGCCTTTGAGGTCTGAACGTATTGAAGCCAGTCCTGCTTGGGCCTCTGGTTCTTGGAGGTGATGATCTCCACCTTATCTCCGTTTGCAAGCTTATGCCGAATGGGAACCGTCTTCCCGTTAACCTTTGCGCCCATGCATGTCATGCCCACTTCTGAATGTATCTCGAATGCAAAGTCCAGGACGGTGGCTCCCGCCGAGAATTTTTTCAGGTCACCGGTCGGTGTGAAAACAAAAATTTCCTTGTTGTAAATGCTCTGCTTGAAATCGTCGATGATGTCACCGGCATCCGGCTCCGGGTTTTCCAGTAGTTCCCGGACCCTGGCCAGCCATTCCTCCGTTTCCGAGGATTCCTTGCCCCCCTTGTATTTCCAGTGGGCAGCAAGCCCCTTTTCAGCCACCTCGTTCATCCGGTCGGTGCGGATCTGTACCTCCACCCACCTGCCGCCCGGAACCACCACGGTGGTGTGGAGCGATTCGTATCCGTTCGATTTAGGCACCGATATCCAGTCCCTCAGACGGTTCGGGTTGGGCTGGTAAAGGTCCGTCACCAGGGAATACGCCTTCCAGCAATCCGATTTTTCATGTTCGGGATCGGATTTCAGTACGATCCGGATGGCGAAAAGGTCGTAGACTTCGTCGAAGTCCACGTTCTGGGCGTTCATTTTTCTCCAGATGGAATAAACGGACTTGGTGCGGCCCCTGATCTCGAACCGGAATCCCTCCTTTTCCAGTTTTTCCTGCAGGGGTCCTATGAATTCCCGGATGAATTTGTCACGTGAAGCCTTGGTTTCCTGAAGCTTATCCACGATCTCACGGTAGGCCTTCGCATTGGTATGCTTCAGGTGAAGGTCTTCCATTTCCGATTTAATGTTGTGAAGTCCCATGCGATGCGCCAGCGGTGCGTAAATGTAGAATGTTTCGGCCGTAATGCGGAGTTGTTCGCTTCGGTCCAGCTTCTCAAGATTCCGCATCACATACAGGCGGTCCGCCAGCTTGACCAGGATTACGCGGATGTCGCTTGACAGGGTAAGCAGGAGATTCCTGAGGTTCTCCCCCTGGTTGTCGGATTTCTGGGTGTCGATCCGGGAAATGGTGGCTACGCCTTCTACGATCTGAACGACGGAGGGATCCACAATCCTTTCCATATCCTCCCTGCCGATGCTGTCTTCAAGGAAGAAATCGAACAAAAGGGCGGCAGCGATGGGAGAAAGACCGAGGCCGATTTCGTCGGCCACGATCCCCGCCACGCCCATGGCATGGAAAATGGCCGGTTCGCCAAGCTTCTCCCGCATCACCTCACAGGCATCCAGGGCCAGGTTCATTACCGCTTTCAGCTTCTTGAAATCCCGGCTTTCCAGGTCCCGCTCCCCAAGGCGTATCAGTTCCCTGTATTTGGCCAGGACCCTCTTGTCGTTCCTTATGTTGCTCTTCTTTGCCACGGTCTGCGGGGTTACCCGGAACAAAAATACTATTCTTTTTTCGTATTTTCGGGTCGTGAAACGCCGGATTCCCCACACCTACGTAATCGTATTCTACATCATATTGCTTGCAGCTATCCTGACCTGGATCCTTCCGGGCGGAGAGTACGTAGAACAAAGGGTTGCAGAGGAAGGTGTGGAGAAGACCGAGATGGTGTACCGGGAAGTGGATAGCAATCCCCAGTCCTGGCAGGTATTCTCTGCCGTATTCAAGGGATTCGTCCGTCAATCCGGGATTATTGTCTTCATCCTGATGATCGGGGGTGCCTTCTGGATCATGAACTCCAGCAAGGCCATCGATGTCGGTATCCTCTCCTTCATTCGTTTCTCATCCCGCCTGGAGAAATACGGCTGGATACGATTCCTGGGAATCCGGAACATCATCATCACCCTGGTCATGGTCCTGTTCTCCATATTCGGGGCGGTCTTCGGGATGAGCGAAGAAACCATAGCCTTTGTCATCATTATGGTTCCCCTTTCGATTTCCATGGGCTACGACTCGATCGTCGGGGTCAGCCTTTGCTTTGTTGCTGCGGGACTCGGATTCGCAGGTGCCGTCCTGAACCCCTTTACCATAGGCATCGCTCAGAGCATTGCCGGACTTCCACTGTTCAGCGGGCTTGAATACCGGATTTTCTGCTGGTTCGTGATCAATGCAGCGGGCATTGCGGCCGTCCTGATCTATGCCAACCGCATAAGGAAGAACCCGGAACGCTCACCCGTGTACCGGGATGACGAATACTGGCGGGAAAGGGGAAAAGCGGACATCGGACCGCTCGAGTACAGGACACCCGCCTCAGCATGGGTGGTGTACGGGATTGTGCTCGGGGGACTCATCCTCTTCTCGGTGTTTTACCCGGCGACCACCCTGACGGTCGGGGACCCGCAGTCGGGTTCCGGATCCTCCCTGATCGCCCCTATGATCCCCGTCATTACAGGACTATTCGGGATTACGGGCGCACTCAGCCTGCGTAAATCGGTGCATTTTTTCCAGCTCACCCTGCTCGGCTTTACCATCCTGTTCCTGATCGTGGGTGTAATGGGATACCAGTGGTACATCATGAAAATCGCAACGCTTTTCTTTGCCATGGGGCTTTTTTCCGGGATCGCGATGGGTTATTCCCCGAACCGGCTTACGAGCCTGTTCCTGGAAGGAGTAAAGGATATACTGCCGGCGGCGTTGATTGTGGGACTTGCAGGGGGTATTATCGTGATCCTGGAGGACGGCAGGGTGGTCGGATCCATCCTTCACGGAATGGCGGGCAGCATGAAGGATCTCGGGGAAACCGCATCCATCGGCATCATGTACCTGATCCAGACCGCCATCAACATCATCATTCCTTCCGGCTCCGCCAAGGCAGCCCTTACGATGCCCATCATGGCACCGTTCTCGGACCTGATCAACATTTCCAGGCAGGCCACGGTCATGGCCTTCCAGCTCGGGGACGGCTTTACCAACATGATCACCCCCACATCCGGGGTGCTCATCGGGGTGCTGGGCGTGGCCAGGATCCCCTATGAAAAATGGGTAAGGTGGATCACCCCGATCATGGTCGTGCTGGTCATCCTGGGCTTCCTTCTCCTGATCCCGACCGTAAAAATGAAGCTGAACGGATTCTGACCTGTAAAAAAGTCCCCTCCGTTTAAGGGAGAAGGCTTCCAAAGTTCTTTCTCAGGCATGCGCTCTACCGGAAGGAAATACCCAGTCCCGCAGTAGCCACGGAATAATTCGCATAGGTGTAATCGAAATGCAGGGTGATGACGGCAAACTTAAAGCGTATGCCGGCATTGAACCTGGGCTTGGTGACGGAACCGTCCGCATTCTTGATCTCGATGTCTATGGGATCCTCCATGGCAGAGGAAGGGTCATTGGTTACCTCCGAATACGGGTTCAGCGGATCATCGATGTTCAATACGGGAATGGGATAATACCCGTTCAGCTTCAGGTTTGACTGGGTTACGGAGATGCCCACTCCCCCGTAAAAAGCAACCACCGGCAGGTTGGCCCCGATTATGAAATTGGCCGTATGCCCCTGGGTGAGAACATCAAAGTTCTGGTCGTCCCAGGAAATGCCCGTGGTATTGTCCTGTATATCCACAGGAGATATGTCGCTCAGCATTTGAGGGGTTACGGGATCCAGCTTCGCATTCAGGCTGAGGTTGGTATAACCGTACATCAGGGTGAAGTGCAGTACGGGGACTCTTTTTATAAAGGGTATCCACTGCCCGATGTCGTGTTTCACACCGACTCCCCAGAGACCGCTCTGCAATCCCCTGAACTTGACCTTTGGCATGTACCTTCCCATAATCTCGAATCCCTTCGGCAATCCGATACCGGCATTGATCATGGGGGAAGGCAGGAAACCGAGCCCGGTACCGCCCGGATGGTCGTATTCGACGATGGGAACGGTCAGGGGTCCGACCGTCTGTTCGTAGGTCAGCGTCGGACCCAGTCCCTTCTCCCCCGAAAAGGTGGGTGCGTCGGGTCCGCCCGTGACCAGGGCATCCAGCACCAGCTCGTCGATGTCGTAAAGCTTGGCCGCATCGGGTGCGAAGGCGATGCTGGTGGTGAAAGTGAGGTTAAAGCCGAGGGTTCCGTGCACCTTGGCCGTATTGTACCATCCCCCGTTCAGGTTGGCTCCCAGCGAGTTGGCCAAGGGACGTATGTACTCCGTCAGCATCAGCTTCGCATCATTCACCCCGCCCGAAAGGATCAGTCCGATGTCCTCAAATTGTCCGAATCCCGGGTTCAGGGCCAGCATGTATAGGCCGGTGCCCAGCAGGATTGTTTTAAACGCTTTTTTCATGGTCGTATGGTTTAAATTGTTATGTTTCCGGCATACTAAGATATAACAATCTCGGCACATCTATGACCATGTTTTTCCACAAAGCGTTGCATGAACCGATCGCTTTGCCGTTCCTGAGGGTTTGCGTATTTTTAGGGTCTGAATCCAAAATCCCATGACCGAGATCCCGAACCAGCCCCTGGCCGACCGTATGAGGCCTTCAAGCCTGGATGACTTCCTTGGACAGGAACACCTTGTTGGGAAAGGTGCTGTGATCCGGCGCATGATCGAATCCGGTTCGCTTGCATCCTTTATCCTCTGGGGACCTCCCGGGGTCGGTAAGACCACACTGGCCCGGATCCTGGCAAACCAGCTTGAGCGTCCCTTCTACCAGTTGAGCGCGGTTCAGTCCGGCGTCAAAGACGTACGCGATACCATCGAGAAGGCACGCAAGCAGCAGTTTTTCAACAAACCGAATCCCATCCTTTTCATAGACGAAATCCACCGCTTCAGCAAGTCGCAGCAGGATTCGCTGCTGGGGGCCGTGGAGCAGGGAATCGTGGTGCTGATCGGGGCCACCACGGAAAATCCTTCCTTCGAGGTCATTTCCCCGCTGCTCTCCCGCTGCCAGGTATATACCCTGAACCCGCTTTCTAAGGAAGACCTTGTACGTCTGACCCAAAGGGCTCTTAAAACGGACGTGCTCCTCAAGAAACTGAAGGTGGACATAAGGGAGGATGAAGCCCTGTTCAGGCTGTCCGGCGGAGATGCCCGCAAAGTCCTGAATATCATTGAGCTGATCGTTAATGCAGAGATTTCGGGTCGCGGCACCTCGGAAAAACTCCCCGTGATCACCATCACCAACGAGATCGTAAAGGAAAAGATACAGGAGAACATTGCGCTCTACGATAAGGACGGGGAGCAGCATTACGACATCATCTCCGCATTCATCAAAAGCATCCGTGGAAGCGATCCCAACGCAGCCGTTTACTGGCTTGCCAGGATGGTCGAGGGGGGAGAAAAACCGGAATTCATCGCCCGCAGGATGGTCATCCTGGCGGCTGAAGACATCGGCCTGGCCAACCCGAACGCCCTGCTCCTTGCCACCAACTGTTTCCAGGCCGTCCATATGGTGGGCTGGCCCGAATCCAGGATCATCCTGTCCGAGGCAGCCATCTACCTGGCCACATCCCCGAAAAGCAATGCCGCATACATGGCCATTGACAATGCCCAGGAACTGGTCAGGAAAACCGGCGACCTGAGCGTCCCCCTGCACATCCGTAACGCTCCTACACGCCTGATGAAGGATCTGGGATACGGAAAGGATTACAAGTATGCCCACAGCTATGAAGGTAATTTCGTTGACGACGAGTTCCTGCCGGAAGACCTTTCAGGTCATAAGCTGTATGAGCCGGGAAACAATGCACGGGAAAATGAAATCCGTGAAAGGCTCAGGAAATGGTGGAAGGACCGTTACGGGTATTGATGTTAATTTTAGATAGGGAATCCCTGTATGGGAAAATATTTCTATTTTTAACGGACCGTTCACTGGAGCTGGAGCAGAATGCTTGAAAACCTTCCCCTGATTCGCAACCAGGATTCCCGGCAGTTCTTCCTGATCGCAGGACCCTGCGTAGTGGAAAACGAGGAACTCTGTATGCAGGTTGCCGAAACGGTTTCAGGGATCTGCGAGAAACTGGAGATCCCCTATATCTTCAAGGCCTCCTACCGTAAAGCGAACCGCTCCAGGATGGATTCCTTCACGGGGATCGGCGACCTGGCTGCACTGGATATCCTGCGAAAGCTCAGGAACCGCATGAAATTACCCGTCATAACGGATATTCATGCCCCCGAGGAAGCTGCCGTTGCCGTCGAATACGTCGACATCCTGCAGATACCGGCCTTTCTGAGCAGGCAGACAGACCTGCTTGTGGCAGCCGCCAAAACCGGGAAATTTGTGAACATTAAAAAGGGACAGTTCATGGCCCCTTCGGCCGTGAAATTCGCTGCCGAAAAAGTCGCTTCGGCCGGCAACCATAACATCCTGCTAACCGAAAGGGGTACGATGTTCGGGTACCGGGACCTGATCGTGGATTTCAGGGGTATTCCGGAGATGCAACAGACCGGCTATCCGGTCGTGATCGATGTGACCCATTCCCTCCAGCAGCCCAATCAGGAGAGCGGGGTGAGCGGTGGGCGGCCCGGGATGATTGAAACCCTGGCAAGGGCGGGAATTGCGGCCGGAGCGGACGGGATCTTCCTTGAAACCCATCCCGATCCCCCTCATGCCCTGTCCGATGGAAGCAACATGCTGGCACTTCCCGGGGTGAAGCCCCTCCTGGAAAACCTTGTTTTGATCCGGGAAGCAATCCTTAAAATGAATTCCTGAACGTTATAATCTATTAATCAAAACTACTATCATGCGAAAAACAGTTCTTATTTTCGGCTGCATTGCAGCATGGGGTCTGGGTATCGGCCAGGCACAGGATCTGGAGTCCATTCTGGACCATTTTTTCGAGGCAACCGGCCAGAAGCAGCTCCTGAAAATGAATACCATGGTAGCAACCGGCAAAACCCTGCAAATGGACATGGAGATGCCTTTCAAATCCATCAACAAAAGGCCGGACAAGGCCTATCTCGAGGTAGACATCCAGGGAGCCCCGATGAAACAGGCCTACGACGGGAAAAGCGGATGGATGATCGCACCGTGGACCGGATCGGCGGATCCCATAGATCTCGTGGGACCGGACCTTAAATCCGTTCAGGATATGGCCAACATGGACGGCAACCTTTGGAACTACAAGGAGAAGGGTCATCAACTGGAACTCCAGGGTACCGAAGACCTTGATGGAACCGAGGTTTACGTGCTCAAGCTCACGAGGAATGACGGGGATATAGAATACTATTATATCGATAGCGAGAATTTTGTGGTCCTCAAAATGGTCCGCAGGATGATGGTGAACGACCAGGAAACCGAAATTGAGATATTACAGAGCAATTACCAGGAGGTGGACGGCGTGGTAATTCCCTTTACAAGCGAGCAGAATTTCGGGGGTCAGCCCGGCATGACCATTATGGTCGAAAAGGTCGAGTTCAACCG
The DNA here is from genome assembly GCA_964575235.1 of uncultured Bacteroides sp. Taxonomy (GTDB): domain Bacteria; phylum Bacteroidota; class Bacteroidia; order Bacteroidales; family SM23-62; genus SM23-62. The sequence continues at coordinate 6,415 of CAZNQG010000021.1, read as the reverse complement.
GGAAGTGAACGATTCCATCTTCTCCAAGCCTGCCCCGGCTACCGTGGAATAAACACTTGCAGTTTTCACATAATATCTCTTGGCTATGAAATCAGCGTTTTACGCAGTTGCAGTATTATGCACGGGACTGTTGTGCCCGGCCGGAACCACCGGGCAGGCAGTCTTTAATTCCGGCACATTCGGGGTGCTGGAGGCCAGGAACATCGGTCCGGCCATCATGAGCGGGCGCATTACATCCATCGACGCAGTCCAGGATGATGCGAGGATCGTTTATTTTGGCAGCGCGAGCGGGGGACTCTGGAAAAGCACCAACAGCGGTGTGATTTCCAGGCCGGTCTTCGACAAGCATGCCCAATCCATAGGCGCCGTATGCATTGACCAGCTGAGGCCGGACACGGTCTGGGTCGGGACGGGTGAGTCGTGGACCCGGAATTCCGTGTCCATCGGGACCGGGGTCTACAGGAGCTCGGACGGCGGTGATAGATGGAAGACGATGGGACTGGAGAACACCGAGCGGATCTCCCGGATCATGATCCACCCTGAAAATCCGGACATCGTCTATGTGGCAGCGCTGGGGCATCTCTGGGGACCCAATGAGGAGCGCGGACTGTACCGTACCGGGGATGGCGGGGCGACCTGGCGGAAGGTCCTCTATGTTGATGATAACACGGGTTGTTCCGACTTCGACATGGACCCGGATAACCCGGATATCCTGTATGCCGGAATGTGGCAGTTCCGGAGAACCGCCTGGGATTTTTATTCCGGGGGAGCAGGAAGCGGGCTGTATAAATCAACCGACGGGGGAAACAGCTGGAGGGAGCTGACCCGTGGCCTTCCGGCCGGTGAAAAAGGCAGGATAGCCGTCCGGGTTTCGCCGGCGGACGGGAGTACGGTGTATGCCCTGGTTGAATCCGAAGAAACAGCACTGTACCGGTCCACCGACCAGGGGGAAAGCTGGGAAATGGTAAACGCCTCCGCCGCCATCAGGGAAAGGCCCTTCTACTTTGCGCTGGTCATACCGGACCCGGTCGATACGGCCCGTATATACAAGCCCTCAACCAGCCTGTCGGTAAGCGAGGACGGTGGCCGCAAATTCAGGGAAACCGCGTTTGCAGGGGGCAGTATTCACGCCGATGTGCACGCCCTCTGGATCAGCAAAAAGGACAACCGCTTTATGTATGCCGGTACCGATGGCGGAGCATACCGTTCGAACGATATGGGCGGTTCCTGGCAGCACATCCGCAACCTGCCGGTGGCTCAGTTCTATCATATCAGTGTGGACATGCAGAAGCCCTATAATGTTTACGGGGGTCTTCAGGACAACAGCCACTGGATGGGTCCGTCCAGGGCTCCCGGAGGCATAAGGAATACACACTGGAACGAGGTAAGCAGCATGGGAGACGGGTTCTCCGTCATGGCGGACCGGGAAGACCCCAACATCGTCTACTGGCAGATGCAGGGGGGATTGTTCGCCCAGACCGATATGAGGGACCGCAGCCTCAGGTACATCGCCCCCCAGGAGGACGAATCCACCGGCCGGCTCCGTTTCAACTGGAATGCCGCGATCTCCATGAGTCCCACAAACAACGCGGTATACGTTGGTGCACAGTACCTGTTCAAATCAACGGACCGGGGCGAAACCTGGAAACGGATATCCCCCGACCTGACCACCAACGACCCGGAGAAACAAAAGCAGTCCGAATCCGGAGGCCTGACGGTGGACAATTCCACGGCCGAAAACCATACCACCATCTACTGCATTGCAGAATCCGCACTGGACCCGGACCTGATATGGGTGGGAACGGATGACGGGAACCTGCAGGTTACCCGGGACGGCGGGAAAAACTGGATAAACGTATCCGGAAACATTCCCGGACTCCCTTCCTTTACATGGTGTTCGAGCGTCTGCCCCAGCCGCTTTGAGAAGGGGACCGCCTACGTTACCTTTGACGGTCACCGGAACGATGACCGGAATCCCTATGTCTTCCGGACGACGGATTTCGGCAACACCTGGACCAGTCTTGCCGATGATGACATAACGGCCTACTGCCTGAAGATCCTGGAGGACCCGGTCAAACCGGACCTGCTGTTCCTGGGCACGGAATTCGGCTTATTCATTTCGCTCAACGGGGGGAAATCCTGGGCCCAGTTCAAGGGTGAACTTCCCAACGTATCGGTAATGGACATGGTGATCCATCCCGGGGAACACGACCTGGTGCTCGGAACCCACGGGCGGGGAATTTACATCATAGACGACATAAGCCCGCTCAGGCAGCTTACTCCGGAGGTACTCGAATCGGATTTCAGCTTCCTGGAATCCAGGCCCTCCGTCCCCATGAACGTAAGCGGATACCTCTGGCCTGGCATGGATGATGAATACGTCGGCAAAAACCCGGCAACGGCAATCCCGGTAACCTTCTACATGAAAAAAAGGCACATCTTCGGCAAAATGTCGGTTGAGGTATTCGATACGCTGGGAAATCCGATCTCGGAATTGGCCTTCGTTTCCAGAAAGGGTATAAACAAAGCCCTCTGGAGCCGGACCATGAAACCGCCAAGAACTCCGAGAACCGATGCCCTGCCCTTCCAGGTGCTCTTTGCCCTTCAGGGTCCCGAATACCCGGAAGGGGAATACCCCGTCAAAGTCACCAAGGGAGATAAGGTCTATGAATCCAGCATCGCCGTATATCGGAACCCGGACATGCCCCACAGCGATGAAAACCTGCAAATACGAAGGGAAACCGTGATGAAAGGATATAACCTGCTCGAAAACCTGGCTTACATCGACCGGAAGATGGACGATGCGATCGGCCAGACCGAAAGCCTGGTGAATGTTCCCGGGATCAGGAACAGCCAGAAAAAAATGATCGCAGAAATGAAATCCGAACTGGAAGCCATCAAGGACCGCCTTATGGTACGGAAATACGGTGACCTGAGGGGTGACGCGGAACTCCGCGAGAAGGTGGCATTCCTGTACGGTACCATGCTGCTCTATCCCGGAAGGCCCACGAACTCACAGATAAAACGTATGGATGAACTTGCCGGGGAGGCTGAGAAGATGTCCGCAGAAGTTGACGGAATTCTTGATAAATACCTGGGCGGCATTAATTCATGGCTTGAAAAGTCAGGCCGTGAAAAGGTATGCATTACAACCCGGGAGCAATTCGACGCTGAAAACGAATGAGACCTTCCGGTTCTCTTAAAATGGACAGGAGCCCGCTTCAACGGGCTCCTGTTTTATTTCCAGCAGGTCTGTAAGCCGGGTTCTGTATCCCGGGCATCCCGCGTGGGGCGTACTCCGGGAGCTCTATCATTTATCTGCTCGACCTACCCCCCGGCATCGGGCGAGCAACCCTAATCGCCGGTATACACGGTCTTTCAGCCCAGAAGGCGGGCGGCATCCGGCGTCACCGCCGGAACCGGTGAGCTCTTACCTCACCTTCTCACCCTTACCCCGTAAAACGGGGCGGTTATTTTCTTCCCCGTATTCCATGCCCTCACGGACATCTTCCTCACGGAAGTCTGGTGCTCTGTGCTGCCCGGACTTTCCTCCCTTTGTTCCCCGGAAACCGGGGAACGAAGAACGATAGAACGTCCTGCTGGATTGGCCTCAAAATTACAAAATTTTCCCCAGACCGATAAAAGGTTTGGGACCATCGGTCCCAAACCTTTTAACTACCTTTGCGCAATGTGATATGACAACATCCATTGACATAGCCGATTATGCTTACGAGCTGCCGGAGGAAAAAATTGCCAAATACCCCCTCGAGGCCAGGGATAGTTCCAAACTGCTGGTCTATGACCGGGGTAAGATCAGCCAGAGGATCTTCAGGGAACTCCCCGGTCTCCTGGATGGCGGGAATCTTTTGGTGTTCAATAATACAAGGGTGATTCAGGCAAGACTCAGGTTTGAAAAACCCACGGGATCAAAAATTGAAATTTTCTGCCTTGAGCCGTATTCGCCGCGGGATTTCAACCTGGCTTTTCAGGCATCCTCCGGTCCGGTATGGAAGTGCCTGGTCGGGAATGCCAGGAAATGGAAGGACGGGGAGCTTGGCATGGATCTCAGGATCGGGCGGCAGAGGGTCCGGTTACGGGCAGAAAAAACAGGCAGGGAAAAAGATGCCTTCCTGGTCCGCTTCCACTGGGAACCCGGTACGATCCGGTTCGGGGAAATCCTGGAGACAGCGGGAAAAACCCCTATCCCGCCCTACCTGAAGAGGGAGGCTGTGGCCAGGGACCGCGACACGTACCAGACGGTATATTCACGCATCGATGGCTCCGTGGCAGCCCCAACGGCAGGGTTCCATTTCACCGAATATGTGCTCGTGGAGATCAGGGACCGGGGAATCCCGTCCCTGGAGCTTACCCTTCACGTCGGGGCCGGCACCTTCCAGCCCGTAATAAGCAGTCAGCTGGATGGTCACCCCATGCATCCAGAATATTTCCGGATCAGCCGGCAGAGCCTGGAATCCCTGATCGGCCACAACGGGAAAGTTACCGCCATAGGAACCACCAGCACCCGGCTGCTGGAATCCATTTACTGGATGGGGGTACGCATGAAATTCCAGGATACCGGTCCCCAAACCAGCCTCTTCCTGGACCAGTGGGAAGCCTACAAACTGCCGGGCGCGGACCGGGAGGAAAGCCTGGAATCTTTGCTGCGGTATATGGACCGGAACAACCTGGATCACCTCGAGGGAATGACCCGGCTGATGATCGTGCCGGGATACCGGTTCCGGATGGTCAATTCCCTGCTGACCAACTACCACCTGCCACGAAGCACCCTGCTGCTGCTGGTGGCTGCTTTTATCAGGGAAGACTGGCGCAGGGTCTATGAATACGCCCTGCAGAATGATTTCCGCTTTTTAAGTTACGGGGACAGCTCCCTGTTGACGCCCTGATCCGGATGAAAAAACAGCAATTCAGGACAGGGCTTTTTTAATGTGAACGGCGAAATCCTTCACATCCTCTTCCGTCGTGTCGTAGGAGCACATCCAGCGGACTTCCCCGGCAGTCTCATCCCATACATAGAAAAAGTATTCTTTCTGCAGGCGGGGGATGACCTCCCGGGGAAGGATGGCAAAGACTGCATTGGCCTGTACGGGCTGGGTGATTGTAACGCCTTTGACGTCCCCGACGGATGCGGCAAGAAGCTGGGCCATCCGGTTGGCATGAATTGCATTCTCAAGCCAGATGTCCTTATCCAGAAACCGCTCAAACTGGGCGGCGATGAACCGCATTTTCGAGGCAAGCTGCATCCCCTGTTTGCGGATGTATTTAAAATCCCCTGCAAGGTCCGGGTTGAAAAACACCACGGCTTCACCGTACATCATCCCGTTTTTGGTACCCCCGAGGGACAGGACATCCACCCCGGCATCCCCTGTGAACTCCCGAAGTTCGAGTCCCAGATAAGCCGCGGCGTTGCTGATCCGTGCACCGTCCACATGCAGGTACATATTTCTTGAATGCACGTAATCGGCAATCTCCCGGATCTCTTCCAGGGAATAGACCGTACCCATCTCCGTGGACTGGGTAATGGATACCACCCGGGGTTGCGAATGGTGCTCAAATCCAACGCCATAAACATGCTTCGCAATACCGTCGATCCGCAGTTTTCCATCGGGTGTCTCTATGGAAAGCAGCTTGCATCCGGTCCACCGTTCGGGAGCTCCGCATTCGTCCTCATGGATATGCGAGGTTTCAGCACATATGATGGAGTGATGGGGCCGGGTCAGGGCATCCAGTCCCAGAACATTGGCTGCGGTCCCGATGAAAACAAAGAATGGGACCGCATCCTCCCCGAGTACTTTCCGGATCTTCTTTACCGCTGACGCCGTATAGGGATCGTCGCCGTATGCAATGGTATGTCCCGCATTTACCCCTTCGATGGCCTTCATGATTTCCGGGTGCACCCCGGCATTGTTGTCGCTTGCGAATCCGCGTTTGTTCATGGCTCTATTTGTTAAGAACTAAAACAATTCATCGTACCGGGTCCACAACAGATCGCCCAATTCCCAGGCCTTGTTCACCACCCGCTCTCCCCAGGTACGGGTATATTCGGTCAGGAAGCGGATCATCCCTTGCGTGTCGCCCTGCCGGTGCATGTTGAGGGCCTCCTGCTCAACCTCCGCTTGATTCCGGAGCAATTCAAGCTGCCAGGGTATCCAGACCGCATCCAGGTCATGGCGCATGTCTCCCCAGCGCTGGGCTGCCAGGGTTCCGAGCCGGTTAAAGGCCCACCAGGCGGATTCCCGGGTATAACCGTTCGGCCGGCCCGGCGTCTTGTAGGGTTGCGGAAGGTCCGTCACGCCACAATAGACCGGTATGTAAATGGAGGAAGCAACATTGTCCATGGCAAGCCAGACTACCCCCCCGATTTCGTCCTGCAGCCAGTCCCTGGACTGTATAATGG
>CAZNQG010000020.1:0-39618 GCA_964575235.1 uncultured Bacteroides sp. | reverse complement strand
AGGACAACTGAAATTATTTTGATACTTCGGGGCTCTGCCCCGGGGTAGTTCATTTTTCCCACAGACATTTATTCGTTCCGGACAAGACTTATTGACATCAGCCCGATAACCACGTCGTTGGCCAGGGTTTCGAGCTGAAGCTCCCGCATCTCCTTAGAGGGATCAAGCGGAAGGTCGTACAGGCTGGCCGCACCGCCGTCGATGTCGTTGGTCCCGTTTTTCCGCAGAACCCGGTAATCCTGTTTCTGGACCTGTCCGGTTTTAAGAAGAATCCTGGGCGGCTTGGGTGCATCCACACGGAAGGCAAATCCGTCCAGGTAATAATCCTGTTCGATCGGCCACCAGGTATCCGGGTGCACCAGCCTTAGTTCATCGGCCGAACCGTCCTCGTAAAGAATCCGGACGATACCGTTTTCCATCCTGCTTTGCATATGGTGGACGGAACCGGCCATAAGCAGGTATACATGCGATGCTTTCCCCTCCAGGGGGATGCTGGCCCGGTCGGGGTAGTTATCCCATTTCGATGTAAAAAGGATGTTTGGAACGCCTTGTTCCCCGGGCGTACGAAGGGGTATCCCCTGGCCGGTCACGATCCGGTTATCTTTTCCTGCCCTTGCACGGAGCCCGCTGTCATCGATATGGGCCATACGGTTAAAAGAGCACCAGTCCCCTATGCCCTGCACAGGGATCTGCAGTGTGGGAGATCCCGCCCTGGGAGAAAGGTATTTGTTCCTGAATATGTTGTCCAGACGGTCGTTGAAATAACCGGAAAGATCCGGTGTTTCAAAGGCAAGCGAGGGAGCGGCCTGGATGTCCCAGTTGACAAGGCACTGATGGTAGGTCGTATCTTCAGTTCTGAACTCAAGGGCATTGGATCCGGGCATCAGGTAACCGGGGGGAATGGATATTTCACCTGAGATTTTTCCGCCGCCGATCCACAGCTCCTTGATGATATGGCCGTTAGCCAGCAGGGAACCTTCCAGGCGCCGCGAACGGTAATTGGCTATCTTGAATTTCAATTCATTTTTTCCCAGGGAGTCGGAAGCGATGAATTCAACAGGGGGTTTAATCTCAAAGCAGAGGGGGACCCACCAGCTCATTTCTTCCTGTTCCACCCTGGCAAATACCGTCCTGTGCCCCGTTAGTCCCACGGCTGAAAAAGAAACAGACCTTCCTGAAAACTCCGGCTTGGATGCAGCATGCTGGGGATCGTGGATCCCGAGTAGCCGGGCCTTATTGAATTCGGCCTGCAGCCTGTCTCCAGAAGCCGTCCTTTCCGGGACCCGGGGTTCATCCGGGGTGCTGCCCTTCCACCGGATGCTGACCGAAATGGTATCGGCATAATCCGAGCGGATTTCAATGACCGGTGCACCGACTGAAGCATAGATGTTTTTCCATGGAGTTTCTTTTCCGTTTACCATGATTGAGCCTATCCTGGTCTTGCGGGCCCTTACCCGCAGACGCAGTCCCATGTTCATGGGAAAGGACGGCACGATGATATAGCGGTCCACATCCCCGTCGCGGCTGAAATAAAATGCGATGTCCGGCGTTTCGAGGCTGGCGTAGTCCCATGACCCGGGCAGTCCGGGACAGACGGCCAGGGTCCTTTCCAGTGCGTCCGGCCGTATCCCGAAAAGGCCCTCCACAAGGGTTCGTGCCGCCATCCCGATGGGATCGGCAAAATCCCGGTAGAGTTCCCCACGGAAGGCATCGTAAAAGGAAAGCTGCTGGAAGTTGCCGGGGCTCGCCCCCATGTACATGCTTTCCATGACCTGGCTTTTCCAGAGCGTAAAGGCTTCCTCCGGACGACCTCCCTGCCAGTAGGCAAGGCAGGTATGAAGGTTTTCTGAAAGGGCCACGTTGTTGATGGACCAGGTATAGGGCATCCAGTTGCTGGTGGAAAGGGTATAGAACGTTCCGTCCGGCATTCCCTCGGCAATCATTGGAATGTGCGGTATTTCCCGGTCGATGTAGCGCAGGCACTGGTAAGCCTGAAAGAGATCCGGGAGTCCCGCATCCACGGCATGGTAGATGCTCCAGAGCGCAGCAGACGGATGAACACGTTGAAGGCCCAGAAGGTCTTTATACTCTGCATACCATCCCCGCCCGGGCATCCAAAGTTTATCCCCGACTGCCGTACGGATCCTTTCCGCCTCCTCCAGGTAAGGCGCAGGATCCTCCCCGATCATTTCGGCCAGCCTTCCTGCCAGAAAGTTTCCCCGGTAATTGTAGGCCGAGGAATGCGTCACCCCGCCTCCGCTGTACTGAAGCGCATCGCTGGCCCAGATGCAGCAGTATGCATTGTAAAGCCCGTCCCCGTCCGCATCGAAGCAGCGTTTTTCCCAGGCCAGGTGGCGCTTTATCACAGGCCAGGCTTCACGTGCAAAATCCAGATCACCGGTCCAGTTAAAATGCCAGAGGAACTGGTCGATATACACCAGGTTCATGTCGTAGTGGTGGGGGGGACTGATCCGTTCCGGGCGGCGGCTGATGTACCCGCTTGAAAAGAGGGCATTGCCTGCTTTCTCCTGCTGCCTTGCCAGGTTGGTTTTCGGGTCGGGCACGTTGGGACCGCTGGGCGGCGATGTATATTGAGCCATTGCATATCCCCTGAAATGGGTTTGTGCCCGGTCGTGCCAGCCCAGCCAGTCCCCCGCATAAGCACCCCTCCAGCCGGGCAGCCTCATCCTCCAGGCAACGGCCCCGTGCAGGAAGGAAGGGGGCTCCCAGATGGCATCCGCGGCCACGCTCAGGGCGGCACCGTAAGGGTTGATATAGGGGTCCGGCGTCTGAACACGGATCCTGCCGGCGAGCTTACTTCTTGACTCCTCAGCCCTGTCAAACCATTCGGGAGCATTCTCGCAGGCCATGCCTTCGTTCTTCCCTGAACCGGGATTTGCCTGAGAGGGGGCAAGGATGAAATACAGGTCGCCGTATGCGGGGAAGGATGATTTCCCGGAAAATACGCCTTCGGTTTTTTTCGGGGACCCGAACAGAATGACGGGAGATTCCTGCCGGTTCGCGTCGCAAACCCGGATCTCGCTTCCCGGTGGTGCCAGTCCCACAACGCATTTTTTATTCCGGAACATGGATCCGCGCAACTCGGCGCCAGACGGGGTATATTGATTTGAACCGTAATACAGGATGAAGGAATTGCCTTCGATGCCGAATTCGTTATCCGCGCAGTATTCCGGTTTAAGGTAAAAGCTCGATTCGGGGTCGGCGCCGATGTCTCCGTCCCGGGAAAACCTTTTTCCGGTGGCCCCTCCGTAGGCCCAGAAGAGGATCGCATCTTCAGGCAGGTTTTCGGGAACCAGCTTCAGGATCATTCCCTCGCGATCGCTCAAGGCGAGCAGATGGAGGATCAGGCGGCCGCCGTCCAGGATGGGGTCCCGGATCTCATATATCATGGAACCGGGCCGGTACCTTGCCTCAATCCGGCCGGCATCGGTAAGCCAGAGAGAGGTGTCTTTCCGGCCGAGGCCGAACTTCAGGTTGCCCCCCATCCCGGGGAGGTAAAGGGCGAACTCCGGCAGATCTCCCGCCTCGATCCGGAAGCCCGTATGGGTTCCGTACAGGGCCCTGTTGAAGCGACGCTGCCCGCTAACAATTACAAAATCCTCTCCGTCAGGATGGTATCGAACCGATCGATCCAATCCATGCCAGGGGTATTCGGAAGGCTTTTCCGGGATGCAGGAACCAAGGAATGCCAGGATCCCAAACAACAGCGGAAGTAATGATTTTCTCATAAGGCTGGGCGCTTCATTTTAAAGAGCCTGCCCGTTTCTTCCAGGGTCGGCCATCCGTCCTGGTCTATGAACAGGGGCTTTATGTTCAGCAGGGATGCACCCCGGGCGCTCCGGGTATACGCATGGTAAACGCAGAAGGTAGTATCGTTCTCGTAGAAGAACCCGTTGTGTCCCCTGCCGGGCTCCTCGTAGTCGCCCTCCAGGAAAAGCGTGTAATCGTTGTCCAGCCAGTTTTTACCATCTTTTGTCATATACGGGCCGTGCACGTCCTCTGACCTTCCCATGACCACCTGGTAATTGCTTTCGAGTCCCTTGCAGCAGATCCCCCTGGAGGCGAAAATATAATGGTAATCGGCATCCTCGATGATGAATACCCCTTCGCCCAGGGCGGGGGTGATCACGGCGAGCTCCGGCGGGTTGGTCATGAGATGGCCGGTTTCGGGATCCAGTTCCGTCATCCTCAGTCCCGCCTGGTATGAACCGTAGAAAAGCCAGACCCTGCCGTCGTCGCCTGTAAAAACCATGGGGTCGATCACGTTTACTCCCTTCCCGCCGTTCTCATAGGAGATGACCTTGCCCCGGTCGATCCATCGATAAGCGGGATCTTCCGGGTCCAGCGTGGTATTGGTGGCATACCCGATGCTCGAGTTGAAGTTCATCCATGCGGAAACCGAATAATACAGGTGGTACTGCCCGTCCCGGTAATGGATGTCCGGGGCCCAGAGATGGCCGTTCTGGTCGGGGATGTCATCCCGGTGCCAGGCCGGCAGTTCATCCCGGGAAAAAACGCGCCCCGCCCTTTTCCATTCGACCCGGTCTTCCGAGGTTTTGATAGACACGCCCATGCCGGTATGGAAGATGTAATACCTTCCGCCCTGTTTGATCATCACGGGATCGTGTACGCGAAGATCCCCCCGGAGCGGATTCTGGCCGGGTTGTGCATCCAAATTCACCAGGGCTAGAATACCCAAAAGCAGGACTGGAAGGTATCTTTTTCCGCAGGGATGAATGAGAAGTGTTCTTAACATGGGCTGGGTATCTTGGGAGAGTAAAAATAGGAAAAACCCCCGATAAACAGGATACCTTCCAAAGGTTCCCGAAGGGTTATTTTACCAGGATGTAGTTCCTGAATTCGCCGAGCCTGCGGCCCATCAGGACATTCTTTTCAATGAAAGAAAGGATGCGGTACTTCAGCATGTTGTGTTTGGCCCTGGGCCTGTTCCGGCTGAGCCTGCCCGAGCTGCGCAGGCTGTCCTGCCAGTTGAAGCGGGCTATCCATTCTTTCATGACGGCCGGATGGGTGCCCTTGAAAACGGGAACCCGGTTCAGGGGACCGTAATCGTAAATTGCGTTGAATTGTCCCTCGCGGCTCATTTCCTCCACCCTGGCTTTGCCCCGGTGGTTGATGTTAAAAGCCTTGATCTTGGTGGCCATCAGTTCCGGCGGCCTCACCCAGCCGTAATGATGGATGTGGGCATCGAGCTCAACCACCTTCAGCTTGCAGGTGTTCTCCTGCTGCCGGTAATGAAACCCGTCAAAGCCGGGTATCCTCCGAAATGACTGGGCCGATTCCCAGGAATGGATGTCGGGATCGTTCCGGACGATGCGGATCTCCTTTCGGTACCAGCAGTGGGAATTCTGGTAATGCCCGTAATCACCCCAAAAGTGCAGGTACTTGAATAAAAAACCTTCCACGCGCGTGTCCTCCAGGTATGTTTCGCATTTCTCCCGGATTTCCGGCAGGTCCTTCTCGTGCACGACCTCATCCGATTGAAGGTAAATGAGCCAGTTCCCCGCACAGTGACTCTTGGCAATATCCGTCTGGTGTGCATGTTCCATTCCCCTGGGGTATTTATCCAGGTCCCATACCGTATCGATGATCCGGATCTTGTCGCTGCTGATCGAAAGGATCTCTTCCCGTGTCCGGTCGTCCGGGTCGGAATCGCCCAGTGCAATTACGAATTCATCGACGATCGGTAGAATGGACAGGACGGCCTGCTTCATCGGATAATAAAGCTTGTCCGCATTTCTGCCCATGCTGAATCCGCTGATCTTCATGCTCAATCCTTTTTTCCGTCGGTTGCACTGCTGGCTTGATGCTATTGTACAGCCATGTCCCGGATCGCATTTACCAGGAAAATATACTCCGCGCAAATATTGATGACGTATTCGTTTTCTGCCCACAGAAAAGGCCAGTCGTTCTTGTTTTCGGGGAAATCCGGCTTAAGCACCAGGATTCCCGGAACAACCCCTCCCGCTATGAAGGAATAATCCGCGCGGTTGTTGCCGTAAGCCACCTTTTTGGAATGCAGGCCGACGCCCGATACAAACGAAATGTCGGAATAGGGATGGCATCCGTAGATGTAATCGATACCCCGGTAGGCATACTCGGAACCGACGATTTCGGGATAGGCCTTATGCAGGAGGTAATTTGTGGTGGCCCAGTTGATGATGGCTTCGTTGCCGGCCCAGCCACGGGTTGTTATCGGGACACCGTATGGATTCCGGGTAAGGAATTCCTCGTTTGCCGCCCTGAATTTTCTGACGTATGAGGTGAGTTTTTCCTTATAGTCCCCATCCAGGTAAGGTACCGCCCGGATAGCGTATTGCATGTTCCGGTCCATATTTTTTTCCAGGGCAGGCCAAAGGGTTTCCTCGAACCGTTCGGCATACGTTGGATCTCCGGTAGCCAAATAGAGCTGCAATAAAGCCCTTACTTCCCCGGTTCCGCCGAAGAAAGCTTCCCACCGGCTGGTTTGTTTCGGTTGTTGTTGTTCATCCCCGAATGCTTTTTCAGCGGCCTCCAGGCATTCCTTCGCCAGGGCGTCGTTGTAGCCCTTCAGGGCACGGCTGGCGGCCGCCAGGGCAGCGATGGAGGCGTAACTGTTCATGGCCATACGGGTGGTGAATGCCCAGCGGTCATCGGGTGTTCCGCTTGAAACCCCGTCCGATTCGTAGGGTTTGAGTGCCGGGTTGTATGGCAGGTTGTCCGTCATGGTCGATCCGTCGCCGAGGTGATGGTACTGGTGCAGGTTCGGAACGATGATTCCCGGGATGGCCCTTCCGAACGCCCGGTGCTGGGCGATGAGCGCCAGGGTGCCGTGTTCGATCTGCTGCAGGATATCCGGCGTGCCGTCCGGATGGTGGATGTCCACGTACCGCTGTTCCTGGTCCACCAGCGTTTCGTCGCGCTGGAGACGGAAATGCTCCCAGGATTCCACCATGCTAAGAACGGTACCGCTGTGCGATCCGGTCCGGATGTCATAATCCCCGGCGTCAAACCACCCGCCGATGTTAAGTCCGGGAATACGTTCACCCGGTTTGTACATGGTCTGGGTGGAATCCCCCATCGAGTAACCGTCGAAGTGCCGATGGTTCAGGGGTGCCTGCAGGGCATCGTCGAGATGAGCAGCACCGTGCCAGACCCGGTAGGCTTCGTTCACGAACATGTGGTCCATCTGTACGGGGAACCAGACATCCAGGGTGGAATGCCATCCGTTGTCATGAACATGGGATCCGATCCGGAAGGGTCCGGATTCATGCTCGCCGTACCGGATGATGTACAAGCCCGGATCGCGCACCGAAGAAAAATCAAACCGGACATAATGGTACCGGAAATAATCTCCCCATTCCCGCACTTCGCCATCATATACTTCAATCCAGTCACCGTTTTCATCCAGCTTTAAAAGGTCTGCCGATGCCAGCGGCGTGTCGTTCTTATCGAGTTCGATCACGGCCACCTTTTGCTGGTCCGGGTAGTATCCGACCTGGGAATGGCCAATTACCGGCGGGCGTATCCACTCCGGAATGAGCGTCGGGGTCAATTGCCATTCGACCACCCTGCCCGTCTGATTTGCAGGGATCAGGGTCCTTACTATAACCCACCCGTTTTGTGCGACGTTCCGGCCATCCACCAGCAGGAGCTCGCCGCCACCCGTTGATTCGATACGGATGTGGCGTTCGGGATCCTCGGGTGCCAGGACCAGGGTCCTTCCCCGTTCGATCGGTTTCGGTTCTACGTATTCTTCACGCCCGCGATCATCGAAGGTCGAATGCCCTGCAAACTGGCGAATCTGGCTCTGAGCCGGCCTGACCTCCATCGGGCCCGAGGGGTAGAGAGGGAAGATGCCGGTTCTTCCGTCCATGAGATAGGTCTTTTCGAAATAGGCGGAGGGCAGGAATTCAAGATTGAATCCCGTCCGCCCTTCCAATTTTTCAGGCAGGGGTTCGTCGAGCGTAACGCTTATGATCACACTCTTTCCCTGCAATCCCACATGAAGCCTTGAATCAAAATTAAATTCTTCATACCGCAGGACCATGTCGATGCTGTTATTCTCCCGGTCAACCTTCCTTTCCACAAGGGTGGGTATCTGGTCCCACTGTTCTGGAGCAGGCTTCAGGCGGACGGCACCCCCGGTAGCCGTTCGCACTCCGTGGTGGATCAGCATGATCCCGGATGTCTTCTCATCGAAAAAAAAGCCGGTATATGCATTTTCGAAGGCCAGGACATTGAATCCCCTGGATTCGAAATATTCCATCTTATTCAGTTTAATAGGGCCATCCTGGCAAAAACATTGATGGCTCAGGGATAAAAGCAGGACGATGAAAACCAATAAATTGAAATAGCCTTTCATCTCGGAATTCAGTGATGTTTTTGCACTCATTTTAATTTCTGTGTTTCCTATAAATGTAAGGATAATGTTGAGATTGCAGCAAACCTGATGGATGATGCCAAAACATAATTCCAGGGAAAAATTACCTTTCCGGGTGTTTTCTTATTTATAGTCATTAGTTGTATATTGGGTTATTATCTATAGTCAATAATATCTGGAATGTCATCCGTTTGCAATGCATTAGTCCCGTTTCTGTTTATTTCCGTATTCGGGGTATCCACATTGCACAGGCCGCTGCCGGCTCCGGATTATGCTGGTGAATTCATGCATTACAACATCAAATACGGCATCTTTAAAATCGGCGTTGCTTCTATTTCCTGTTTTGAAGATTCTTCAGGATGCGGATACATCATTAAGGCGGAAGCTCGGAGTACTGGTTTAATGAAAATTTTCAGGGATCTTGATTACAGGTTTGAGTGTTGCATGGATCCGACCACTTATCTTCCGATTTCAGCCATAATGGACCTGAAAGACGGGAACACCACGGCTTACTGCATGACGCGATTCGATCATTATTCCAGAACTGACTCTACGATTGTCTACAGCCAGATAACCGGGAAATACGTGGTACCGAAAAATATTCATGATATCCTCACGGGGTTCTATTATTTCCGGAAGGATTTTTACGATGAATGTTTAAGCAAAGGACTGCCTGTGGTGATTCCAACCTTCATCGCAGATATGCTATGGGACCTCAGGATTACTTATACTGGAGGAGAAACCATCAATACCATGTACGGCCTGCTTCCCTGCCAGAAATTTAGTTCAAGCACAGTGGTTGGCGATTTCTTTCAAAATGATAATGATATGACCATCTGGTTCACCGAGGACATAATTCCGATTCCAGTTAAAATTCAACTAAACCTGAGGCTTGGATCTGTTAAAGGAGAGCTCTGTGACTATCGGAAGCCGCTAAGCAAAAAATCGATAATGAAGGCTGAATTGGGGCGTTAATTTACATTCTGCTCTAAAAATCTTAATTTCGTTTATGATTCCCACAATATCCAAATCTCACCTGCATAGCAATTGGTTTTTCTCAGGGGGCATTCTCAAATTCCCAGCCCTATTCACAGAGTATATCAGGTCTTACAACACTTTTTAATATTAACCAAATCGGAATAAAATGAAAACGATGAAATCCACTATCTACGTTACAATCTTTATGCTGCTGCCCTGTTTCATTCTGTCTGCCCAGCAGGACCAGAGAGAAAGGGATATCGAAGGCAGCAGGGATTGTGAATTGTTCAGCCGGTTTCCGGGAGCTGTGATCGAGTTCTACCAGGAAAGCCGTTTTGACCGGTATTCATTACTTATGTCAAAAATCACATGGGATGAGGAACAGGAAAAAAATGTAGCTAAAACACTGGATGTTGAAGGCAGGGTGATAAAGATCCAGTATACCGTGCCCGTTGAGAACAATGCCTATTTTCTTTACAAATCGTACCTGGATGCCATGGTTGAAGCGAACCATGAAATTTTGTATAAAGTATTTGGCGAAGAAGAAATGGGGGTGAACTCCCCGGATTTCTTTTATTTCTATTATGAGGAAATCAATCCGGTTGATGCCGCAATAACTCCTTTCGGGGAGAAAGACGGTTACATCGCATCAAAATACGTTGATGAAGAAAAAACAAGTTATGTGTCTATTTGTGTAATCGAGGATCCGGAAGACTGGAACTTCAGCCTGATCAATCTGGATATCATAGAAGTGGAACCGATGGAAACGGGACTCATCACAGCAAAGATGATGGCAGATAACATATCCCTGAAAGGCCATGTATCCATATATGGAATATATTTCGACACGGGGAAATCAGAGGTAAAACCTGAATCCAAGAATGCATTGGAAGAAATCGCAGATTTTCTTAAATCAAACCCGGATGATAAGTATTATATCGTCGGGCATACCGATAATGTGGGGGACTATGATAGCAACTCCCTGCTGTCGGAAAACAGGGCAAAAGAGGTAGTAAAGATCCTGGTAAATGAATTTGGCGTGGATCCAGCCCAGCTCGAAGCTCATGGGGTCAGTTCCCTTGCACCCGTAACGTCAAATAAGTCAGATTACGGAAAAGTAAGGAACAGAAGGGTTGAGCTTGTAGAACAATAAGGTTATTAACAGTCTGCCCTGAATCGAATACCTTAATACGGTTGTAATAATTATTTAATACCTGGGTGGTAGCTTTGCGCCGGATATCATAAACTAGTGACCAGCTACCCGTATTATATCCAGATACAAATGGCGGGATAATAGTAATATTTTGTTTACTTTATTGATTCTAATAATAGCAAATCATGTAAACCGGATTAGCCATGAAAAACAGAATCGCATTAATGGTTATTGTTATTGCTGCAGCCTCAGCATTGTATGGGCAGAGCTCTGAAAACTGTGTGGTCAATACCCTGCTTACGACATTCTCAGAAAGAGCTTACTCATCAGAACCTGTAACGGATCAGCAACTCGATCTGATACTGAAATGCGGCATGAAAGCTCCCAGTGCACGGAATAAACAGCCTTGGAAGTTCACCGTAATTAAGGATGAAGCCGTGATGAAGGAAATCATCAATAATGTAGTTCCGGGCAATGTACTGATTGTTGTTTCAGGCGTTGAATCGGAAAGCGGGAGCACACCGGACTTTGATTGCGGCCTTGCTGCGGAAAATATGTTTGTTGCAGCACATGGACTTGGCCTTGGTGCACGCATATACGGAAGTCCCGCCGGAAACATAAACCCAAAGAAAGAAAGCTTTCAAATCCCCCCGGGCTACAAAGCCATAGTTGTACTGAGAATCGGTAATGCAGATGAAAGTGTGGATGCGGTTTCAGCGGCAACCCCCAGGGAGGTTCCTGAGGAGGTTATAAATTATTATAAATAACAACGGGGACATCTGGCACTTAATCCTCATGCGGCAGGGTTTTTTCCACATTTTTAATGGAAAGGGGTGTTGGCTCAGCTGGTTCAGAATTTTAACACCAGCCCGATTCCATTTTCAGTGGGTTTGAAATCCAGTGTCCCTTTATCAAATGCCAATAATTCAATCTCAATCATATTGGCCTTTTCATGACCGGCGATCCATGCGACCATTCCATACCCCAGCGGAAATGCACCGAAGCACATAATTCCCAATCCTGCACCAAAGGAGCTGTAATTGGAAGACTCTTCATAAGAGATATTGTTAATGCCTCTGAACGTCATCACGGCACCCCCTACAAGCATTCCGGTACCCACAGCTGTACAGATCTTTCCATTTCGTTCCATCTTCCTGGCCTGCTTAAGTGCTAGCTCCAATTGGTCGTGATTCATCCCTGAATAAGGATTGTATCGAAACGTATAATGCTGGCCGTTTGATATTGCATTGAACAGGAGGATCAATGCAAACAAGATGTATAAACGTTTCATAATGTTTCTATATTAATGCATTGCAATACAGCAAATTATGTGCCATAAATTTTCCTGTGAAGGCCCTGCTCGTCCTGGTGACAAACCCCCGGAATACACAGGTTAACGTATGGTTAATGGATCACCATCCCACCGATAATAATAATTAATATGGCTAATTTTAAGTGTCACTAACTTACATCATGTTCATACCAAACCTGAAACTAGCCCTCAGAAATCTCAAATATCAGGGATTGTCAACTGCCATAAATGTTCTGGGACTGGTTGTTGGACTGACAGCTGCCGTATGTGTTTTACTTTTCATTCTTAACGAGCGATCCTTCGACAAGCAGCACAAAAATATCAACAACATATACAGGGTCACTGAATACAATCACACGCATCAATGGATGATGGCAACCACACCCTATCAGCTGGCTGATGTAATTGTGGAAGAATCCCCGGCCGTTGAAAAAGCTGTGAGAATCGAACGAATCCGTCCGGTTAAGATCCTGAAAGACCAGCACTGGATCAAGGAAGAGGACATATACAGCAGTGGTCCGGCGCTGTTCGAGATGTTTACCTTTCCCTTGCTGTACGGAACGGCCCGGGGACTGAATGAACCGAATACAGCCATACTGTCTGAGAAGACTGCCTTAAAGTATTTTAACGCCGGGAATCCCGTTGGCAGCACTTTTAAAATAAAACTCAGTGATACAATCATCCTGCTTAAGGTCGTGGGAATCATGAAAGACCCCCCGGCAAACCTGACTTTAAGGCCCGAGATCATCGTCTCTCAGGAATTGGGATTACTGAATATGAGTCAGAGCCTTATCACAATAGGACGTGCACCCCCCGGCCCTGAGCAAATTGCACAGGACTGGGAGTTAAATTTTTTCACCACCTACATGATGCTAAATTCGGATGCTGATACGGCACAGGTTTATGCTGCATTTCGTTCCCTTGAAGAACAACACCACGAAAAGGAAGCCAGATCTTCCTTCCATCTGCAGCCGCTCAGGGATATATATTTTGGCTCGGGACATTTGATCGGAGCCGATAATCCTCAGGGAGACCGGCAGACATTATTTATTTTCATTGGAATCGGTCTGCTTGTCGTCATGATTTCATTACTGAACTATATTCTGTTGTACAGCGGACAAACCATTTACCGGTCCAGGGAATTCGGCCTGAGAAGAATTGCCGGCGCAACCGGCAGACAATTGTTTAACCAGATCATACTGGAAACAATGATAGTCGTAATCCTGGTGATTCCGCTTTGCCTGATACTGGTTGAGCTGTTCAGGCCGGCAATAAGCGATTTTCTCGATAAACAACTGGTTCTGGAGCATGGGATCTACTGGCAATACTTTCTTGGAGTGGCTGCAATAACAATTCTGATCGGAGTTATTCCGGGGATTTGGATGATTTCGTATGTCACACATATACGACCGGTGTCTGTTTTCAGGGCAGAAAATTATCCGCGAAGAGGCCGTGTCTCCATGCGTTCCCTGCTTATATTCTGCCAGTTTATCGTATTTAATGTTCTGATAATTTGTAGCCTTGGTATCTACAAACAGGTGCAATATCCCTTGAAAAAAAACCTGGGATTCCGGTGGGAAGGTCTACTTAGACTCGGGATAAATCAGTCCGGATCATTGTCTGACAATTTTTTAGAGATCAAAAATGAATTGTCAAACGTAAGTGGAATTACCGCCATAAGCGGTGGCATGTTCTTACCGCCAACCAACAGTGTTATGAGCATTAATTTGCCGAAGCTGGATGGATCCGATGAAAAAATCAACCTGGAAGCATTGTTCGTTGATAAGGATTTTATTGAAACCATGGGAATAGAACTAATTGAGGGACAATCTCCTTCCAAATTCCAAGAAAGTGAGAGAAAAGTCCTCTTGAACCGGAAAGCAGTAGAGCAGCTGGGAACAGAAAATCCTTTAGGCGAAAAAATCATGGGGGGAGAGATCATTGGGATTGTTGAGAATTTCAACACTCACACACTGCACAGAGATATTCCTGCTACTATGATTATCAGCGGTAACCAAAACCTCCGGGAGATGATCTTCAGGATCGATCCGGGCAGGGAAGCAGAGGTCAGGGAACTGATCATCGCCTCGGTCAGGAAATTCTATCCCGACAGCGATCCTGAATTCATGACATTCGAGGAAAAATTAAAGAATATGTACAAAAAAGAAAGGATTACCGCTGCAACCATCGGGGTTTTTACCATTATTGCCATTCTCATTGGGGCAATGGGGCTGTTCGGAATATCCATGCATATGATCCAGAGGAGAAGGAAGGAGTTCGCAGTCCGAAAAGTCAACGGTGCCCGTTCGGCTCACATTATTCGCCTGCTTGCAAGTAATTACCTGATCTTGATCTTTTCCACCCTTGCAATAGCTACCCCTGTGTCAGTCTATTTGCTTCATCGTTGGCTGCAGAACTTTGTATTCCGGACACCGCTTTCCTGGTGGATTTTTGCTCTATCGGGCGCCGTTGCCCTGGCCATAGTATCCATTACCGTCGGGATACATGTATTGCGCGCCGCCCGGACAAATCCAGTCGAAAACCTGCGGTATGAATAACGCGGAATTCCAGGACAATTGACATTCTGATCATTTGTATGTAATTTCGTTTTCGATCTCCCAGACCTTGCAGAATTCGACTGCATTGCACTTGGCGTTTCAGCTTTATCTTATTAATCCCTTACGAAAAATGGGTACGTTTCATAAGCGACCAGTAATGAGTTTCATTTCGGTTTTAATCCATCCGGTTTGTTTATCCCCGGATAACGAACGCATGGCAAAATCAATGCCTCTGGCTGCCATCCGGCTGCCGAAACAATCTACTGTTGCCAGTATTTTCCCCTGGCTGATCAGGCGACCGGCAGATGCGTCGTTATCGAATCCCACTACCATTACCTTACTTTGTTTTCCGGTCTGTTCAAGAACGGAATTCACACCGAGTGCCATGGCATCGTTTGAACACATCACACCTTCGACCTGAGGGAATTGTTCAAACAGTGCCGAAAAGGCTTCGGCTGCCAGCCCGCTCTCCCAATTGCCGACAGCCGTGCCTAACAGCTCCAGCTTGTACTCATCGATGGTCATCATGAATCCACTTTTCCTTTGCTGCGCGTTCATGGCGGCAGGCACACCTTCAATAATGACTACCTTGCCTCCGGCGCCGAGTTTTTTCCCCAATACGTCTCCCACCATTTTTGCAGCTGCCTCGTTATCCGGACCGACAAATGCCAGTTTTACGTTGTGTTCCAGAAGCAATTCCTCATCCAGCATGATATCTATATTTACCACCTCAATGCCTGCCCTTACAGCTTTTACAACAGGAGCGACCAGTGCTTTTGAATCAATGGGAATGACCACCATTGCATCGACCTGCCGTTCGATCAAATCTTCAATGAGTTGTATCTGTTCCCTGATTTCAGTTTGTGACTGTGTACCCACGGGAATTAATTCCAGGTCCCCTCGCTGTTCTACATAGTCTACGGCACCTTTTTTCATATCCTGAAAAAATTCAGATTCCAGTGACTTCATTACCATGCCGATAGTTGGCAGTTTCTCATTCATGATACAGGTGTTTTTTGAATAACATTTTTATCGTTTTAATTTAAGGTTTTCTCACAAAATTGCCTTGATTATCCGGGATAATTTTCCTTATTTTTGCTGGCATAAGGGGCTTAAGCTCAGTCGGTTCAGAGCGCATGCTTGACAGGCATTCCGTTTGCGGGGATGCCTTCTCTCCACAAAACTTTACTCATTCGCAAAGAATTCGTTACCCCAATCATGGTTTATAACAACCATTAAAGAAATCCTTAATCCCATATATTTAGTTCAAACATAGTTCAAGTTAGAGGACTAGATTAATGTTGTTCCTTATTTGGCACGTAATGATTTACAATGCCTCTAATAATCAGAATCACAAAGAGTTAAAAAACATGACGCATTCTATCCAAAAATGCGACACCCCACCCTATCCTGGAATTCCTTTATCCATCCGCATTTTGAACGGAACGCCAATTAAATAGACCTAAATACTTGACATTCTGATCATATCGTTGTAATTTCATATACGCTTTTCTAGACCTCGCAGCTTTACGTAGCATATTTTTATTCTAAAATCGTTTCTAAACACTCAAACAAGGAACATCAATGACAACTTTATTTTCGCCAATCCAACTAGGAAATGTTCAGGTTAGTAACAGATTTGTGCATTCCGCCACCTATGAAGCAATGGCTTCATTAAAGGGTGAGGTTACAGATAGGCTGGTTAAAAGATACCAAGTGCTGGCGAAAGGAGATATAGGTATAATTATTCCCGGATATATGTATGTTCATCCATTTGGGAGGGCCCTCCCTTATCAAATCGGAATATATAATGACGATATGATCCCTGGTCTTAAGAAGATGGTTGATGTAGTCCATCAAGAGGGAGGAAAGATATTCTTTCAACTGGCCCATGCCGGAAGGCAGACAGTTAAAGCATTGATAGGAAGACAACCAATGGGCCCATCCAGTTTTGACAGGGACCCCATGAACATGGTAAAGGCGGCAGAAATATCCGAGCATGAGATTCAGGAAACAATTGAAGCATTTGGAGAGGCCACAAGACGTGCTGTGGCAGCCGGAACCGATGGCATTCAGTTACATGGTGCTCATGGTTACCTGATAAACCAGTTTCTATCTCCATATTTTAATAAGAGAACAGATGACTGGGGAGGATCGGATGAGAAGCAATTCAAGTTTCTTAAGGAAGTCATACAGATCAGCAGGAAAAACATGCCTGAAGAGATGCCCTTAGCAATCAAACTGAGCACAAATGATTTTACACCAAAAGAAGGCATAACCCCAGCTCTTGCTACAAAATATGGAGAATGGCTAAATAATTTACCAGTTAACTTTTTAGAACTTAGCAGTGGAAGTGCAATTTATTCTTTTATGAATATGAGTCGTGGTGAAGTACCGGTTGATAAATTTGTTGAAGGACTTCCATGGTGGAAAAAACCACTTGGTAAAATGATGATGAAGAAATTAGTTGGAAAATTTGATCTGGAAGAAGGATATAATATTGAAGCAGCCAAACTAATCAAACCTGTGCTGAATGGAACATTACTATCAGTTGTTGGAGGTTTCCGAAAACTTTCTCACATGGAGGAAGTTATTGACAAAGGGTATTCAGATCTGGTTTCAATGAGTCGTCCCTTCATCCGTGAACCGAATATCATAAAAAAATTTAAAGATGGAAAGACAGATACAGTTTCCTGTCAATCCTGTAATAAATGCCTGGCTGCCGTGGCAAATGGAATTCCAGTACGATGTTTTAATATTGGATCTGGAAGCGAAAAATGAAACAAGGTAAAAGGATCCATAACTTTACTGGTATAATAAACCCTCAACCATAATTCAACTACACCCTCCACACATCTCTTGCCCAAATTCCAATGAATTCTTACCTTTGTTTTCCCTTCAGGGGATAAGGGGTGTTAGCTCAGTTGGTTCAGAGCGCATGCTTGACAGGCATGAGGTCACTGGTTCGATTCCAGTACATCCCACACGAAAGAACCCGGCAGTTGCTGCCGGGTTCTTTATTTCATGGTTGATGGTGGCATATGCGGTTACAGGGTAGCCATCTCTTCGTTGTCGAAATTTCGGCGGTAGAAGGTCATGTATTCGACCTTTCGTTCCAGTGCATCGAGGACCGCGTTGCTGAAGTTCACCTTTTCGAACTTCTGGGCGCTTCCAAGTCCCCCGGGACTGAACACATTGATCTCCATAAGCTTGTTCCCGACGATGTCCAGTCCCACAAGGAACATCCCGTCCTGCACGAGCTTGGGGCGGACGATCTCGGCAAGCTGCAGGTGCTGGCTGGTGATCTCAGCCTGGCGAAGTTTTCCCCCTGCATGGACGTTGCTTCGGATGTCGTCCCCTGTCCTTACCCTGCGGAAAGCGGCGTATTTGCCCTTGTAGCGCAGGGGTCTTCCGTTCATCATGAACAGGCGAATGTCCCCATCCTCTGCGGCGGGAAGATATTCCTGTGCCACGATGTAGCCGTCTCGCTGCAGGGCTTCCACGATTTGGTTTAGATTGGCTTTATCCTCCGGCCGAAGAAGGAACACCCCGGACCCGCCGGATCCCTGGAGAGGTTTCAGGATGAGATGACCCCCGTGTTCTTTTGCAAAATGCCGTATGTCCTGTAAATCGCGGGTAATCATGGTCTGCGGTCGCACTTCCTCGGGGAAAAGCTGGAAATACATCTTGTTCAAGGCTTTGGACAGGCCGTTGGGATCGTTCAGGACGATCACGCCGCGGCGCATGGCGATCCGGCCGAAATTAATCCCGGCGGTGGCGGCCCATACCCTGGAACCCACTTCGTTAGCCGGATCGCTTCGAAGCATGAGTATATCAAGATCGTCCACGGTGATCCTCTCCGGTTTCTGTTTCGGGTTCTGTAGGGCTTTCAGATAGGTTTCGGTGGTCTTATAAGTTCTTTTGGGCACCGTATATGCCCTGGCACGGATGTTCTCATCGGGATCGTATGCCAGGTCGCCGAGCCCGATTATCCATACCTCGTGGCCGCGGTTCACGGCCCACATACCCAGGCGTGTAGTGGTATACCCCGTCTGTTCCGTGAAGACATGGTTGACAACAAATCCGATTTTCATAGTCCGGCGATGCTTAAATGAGGTCAAATATAAGCGATCCCTTTCTCAATTCGTCCAATATGGCAGTGGATTCGGGCAAATTAAGATAATTTGGTGAAAGAAGGGAGGGTTTAAGGACGTTTCTCAGTTGAAGCTCCTGAATAACCGGAATATCCTCGATGGATATTTTTCCTACCAGCAGGGGGGAAAGGTCGCCACCATTCCTGAGGTACCGGACCAGGTTGACCAGACCCCTGAGGTAGACGGCATCCTTGGTGAATCCTCCGCCGCGATAAATCCTTGATGTAATGATGTATGCGATTCGGATGGAAAAGCCATAGTGCCCGTTGAGTTCCCGGTATGTATCCAGGAAGGAGGCCCCGTCGATCAGCATTTTTGCGGCGATGACCCTCCCCGCGAGCAGGCGGAAGCGCGGGGGACTCAGTCCCCCGACCAGGTATTCGGCCAGCACCGCCAGTCCCTCCTGCAACTCATCGCATCCGGCAAGCCCGCAATATAACTGCTGGAAGGGCTGGTTGCGGCCGTTTACGTAGGTCAGTACGTGGGTTCCGATTTCATGCTGGACCAGGGCCTCGATCCTGGATTCGGCAATGCTGACCTTGTATCCTATAAAAAGGTTGCCCTGGGAAACCATCAGTCCGGTGATGTCATCGCGGATGTGCACCTTGCTTTTGATATCCGGGTAAATCTGCCGGTAGCGCTCTATTTCCTGCCTGGCACGTTCCGCAAACTTCCCTGCCTTGATCCGCCGGGTCCCTGCAAATTCACGGCTCTGGGGAGGCAGTTTATCCAGGATCCTTTCAGAGAGCATTATCAGCTCGTCGTCTATGTCGCCGAACAACTGCATGCTCCCGTAGAAGAAATTACGGGTGTTCCGGTCCCTGAGCATGGAAAACTTCATCTCCAGCTCCACGAGCTTTTCATGGAAAATGGATGAAAGGGTGGGGTCTTCGATCCGGTCGAAAGGGATGTCGTAAAGCCTGCGCTTCAGGATCGAAGGATCGACCGTAATCGGCCGGTAGTAAAAAACCGGTTCGCAATCGCAGCGGCAGGAACGAAACTTGTTGTACGATTGCTCGATATTCACGGGGGTTACCAACAGCAGGAAGTCAAATTCATTGCTGATCGAGGCCAGGCTGTGGTCCACTTCCCAGACGGCCTGGACAACAGCCCGGCGGCCGAGTGATTTGAAGCTGGCCGGGCGTATCCGGGTGCGTTTGCGGGCAAATTCGAATGCCCCCTTCTTGATGGCCATCGAAAGGCCCCGGTGCATTTTATTCAGGACGATCGGGAAGATCTCTCCCGAATCGGGGTCCCGGAAAATGGGCAATATTTCAAGGCCCACAAGAAAACAGTTAAGCTCGCTGATTTCCCTGGAAGTCAGGAGAGGTGGCAAATTTTCAGGCCAGGGCCGGGCGGAATAAACCGTGGTTACCTGTCCCCGGTTCTTGGATATGGTTATACCCCCGAGGGCTGTTTTAAGGGATTCTACCGTTTCGACCGGGATGCGGTTGGGCGGAACGAAGATGCGGAAAGTAGGGGCTGCCCTTCCGAGCTCGGGATCAACAATGGTCAGGGGAGCTTCACGGGACCATACCTCGATGATCAGAAAGGCTCCGGAAACCTTGGACAGGGTTTCAGCCACAGCCCGGACCAGGGACGCCACACCGCGCTTGTGCCTGGAGGCCGATGAAGTCACCAGGTAGGAGGCTTCCCCCTTGACCAGTTGTTCGGTTCCGGTATCGGATCCGGAAAGGGGCCGGCGGTACACGCACAGAAAGGGCAGCTTCCGGTCTATATGCAGTCTTCCCTGGCCCGGCAGGGTGCGGCGGACCCGCTTATCCTCGCCGAGCCGGTGGCTGATTTCATGGATGAAGCCATTGGTTATGACCTTATTGAGCCTGGTTTTTTTTTCAGCCATCGGTTATCCGGTCCGGTTATTTCCCTGTTGTACGGATTTTAGATCGTTCTTCCATGACCCCCGGCACGGTGGACCACAGTGCATTCCTGATTTCGGATATCGAGGCACGGTCCGGCTCGCCGGTCCATTCGTCCATAAATATTTTTTTAATCTCAATGGAAATGCAGCAGCATGAATCCGGGAAATTCTCATGGATCCAGAGGGGGAAATACCCTCCTTTAAATCTAACATTTTCCCTCACATCCAGCCTCCTTCCCATGAAATCGTAATTTCGCAGATCTGCAATGAAACGGTCGACCAGTGAAGACCAGAATTCCCGGTTCATCGTTGCGGTGCCGATGTTGATTTCGGGGTTTAGATCCGGGTCCTCAGGCGGAGCTTCAGGTCCGTTTCGCCTGTGGTTGTAGCTGTGCAGGTCATAAATTACCACATGCCCGAATTTCTTCACAAGCCCTGCCAGTCCTTCCCGGACATTTTCGTAAAAGGCCCGGTATTTGTCCCTGGATTCTTCAAGCATTCCTTCCGTGGGCCGGGTCTTCCATAATTCCAGTCCCCAGGCATCGGAAGGCTGGAGGTACATGGCTGTTTCAAGCGGGCGGTTCAGGTCGAATTCAAAGCGGGAGTGAAGCACCAGGATGCGGTTGTCGGATAAATCCGTCCACAACCCGGTAAAAGGGTCCTCCTCCCGGAGCCTGTCGGATTCCCCAATGGTAGCTATACGGTTCAGGTTCCCGCTCAGACGGTGCCCGTCGTGAATGGCTGCCGTTACAAGAGGCATCTGTCCATTCAGGATTATGGTGAAATACTCACTCATTCTAAATTAGACCGGGGCGTTCCGATCCGTCACAATCACTGTTCAATAAGGTTATTCAGTGCGGTCATTAACTGGTGACAAGGTACTGTTTTTTACAAAAAATAAAGAACCAGAAGGCGTTCCCTGCTGAGACAAACCGAACAACAAAGAAAATCAGATGCCGGCGTGCTTCCTGCAAACGATGGAAGGCTGGGATCAGGACTGAATCCGCAGGCCGTAGTACCGGTGATTGTATTGCCGGCCCTCAATCTCGGCAATGCCGGGCATATCCCCCCAGAGCTCAAACCCGAATTTCCGGAGCAGGGCTATGCTTGCGGTATTGGGCTCCAGCAGTATGGCAATGAGGTTTTTAAATTTCAAATCCGGGGCCACGGTAACGGCATGCTGCAGAAGGGCCGTCCCGATGCCGCGGCAGTGGTGATCCGTATGGACATAATAGCTGATCTCGGCGGTGGACTGCAAAGCCATCCGGCCTTTTCGATAGGGACTGAAGGAGATCCATCCGGCGACCGCACCGCTTTCCTCCCATACGTATACGGGGTAGCGTTCTGGATCGTGTTCCCGGAACCATTCCATCCTATAGTCCATGGATACCGGATGGGTATGGGCTGTGGAGAATTTCAGTCCCACGGCCTGATTGTAGATCCCGTTGATCGCCTCGAGATCTTCCGGTTCCATGATGCGTATCAATCCCACTGCCGATGGTTAAGTTAGGTTTGGGAGCGGGGTAAGATACGAATTAAACTGCATAAAAAGGGCCGGTCCCGCAAAGGCCGGCCCGGATGCATTGATTCGGGGTGTCTAGTGATTATAGGCAACCTTGTCATCTACGGGAACATATTTTCTCCACTGGTCGGTGCGGAACTGCCAGCAGAGGGAAATGTATTGCATCTTGGTGCCGGCATAATTCGCAAAACTGACACCCTGTTCGCCCAGGTCGGAGCCCACGAAATCCGGGTCGATGAAATCTCCGATGTACTGCTTGAACTTGGTCCCGTCCCTGGCGTTCGAGAGCCAGCGTTTGCCTTTGTAAAGGAATGTAAGCTCGTATTCCCCGCCCCCGAAAATGTAAAAATGCTTGTTGAAGGCACCGAGCTTGAGTGAGAGCGGAGCACCAAGGTTGTATGAACGGCGGATGGTTTTGGTCGGGAGATACGTGTCGTATATGAAACCTACGTTCCGGATCGCGAGTCACGTGTACAAACCAACATAATTATTAAGATCAAAATGAACGTACTGTCCGTAGTTCAGGAAAATGGTATACCGGAGCCGTTCGCTGATGTTCTGGCCGGCCTGGGGGGTGCCTGGAACATCGGCCAACTGGAACAGGCTTTCCCAGCTCGATACGGTGTATACATCCTGTGATTTTACGGTCTGCAGGAACAGCACCGGTACCAGCAGAAAAGCGACCAAAATGGATCACTTCATATTCATGGCAGCAGTTTTAAAAATTTTTCGAAGATAAAAAACAAGAAAAACACACCGGTTAAAGGTTCATTCAAAATCTTGCCAGGGCCTTTTCCGCCACGGTATCCCCGATGGAAAGGCATGCCGTGGCAGCCGGAGAAGGGGCATTCAGAACGTTGACCGCCCACTCGTTTTCGGCGAATACGAAATCGTCCAGGATTTCCCCGGCACGGCTGACGGCAAGGGCCCTCACACCGGCATCCCCCGGGAGGAGGTCCTCCGTCCGGATCTCGGGGATCAGCCTCTGAAGGGCCCGGGTAAAAGCGGCTTTATTGTAGGAGCGGTAGTACTCCGCGAGACCGAATTTCATAAACCGGAACATGACCTTCTGGAACCCGGGGAATCCAAGGGCCTTGCCCAGGTCCTGGAACGAGATGTCCGATTTTTTGTAACCCTCTTTCTTGAATGCGAATACAGCGTTGGGACCGGCTTCGACCGCTCCCTTGATCATCCGGGTGAAATGTACGCCCAGCCAGGGAAAATTTGGATCCGGGGTGGGGTATACAAGGTTTTTAACCAGGTATTCACGGTCCTTTTTCAGGGTCATGTATTCACCCCGGAAGGGGATGATGCGAAGGTCGAGCCTCGGTGTGGTCAGGGCAGCGATCTCGTCCGAATAAAGTCCCGCAGTATTGATCACCAGGCGGGTCGAAAAGACCTCCTGGCTGGTGACGACTTCCGAATGGCCGCTCCGGGTCAGGATGTTCAACACCTTCTGGTTGAAGCGGATCTCCGCTCCCAATTTATTCTTCGCGATGCCGGCCAGTTTTTCAGCTACCGATTTGAAATCGATGATGCCGGCATAGGGAACATGGATGGCCTCCAGCCCGCAAACATGCGGTTCCTTTTCCTTTATTTCCTCCGCCGAGATCAGGCGTACCTTCTCAAGACCGTTCTGCTTTCCCCTTTCCAGAACGGTGGTGAGAACAGACCGCTCTCGCTGGTCGGTGGCCACGATGATCTTTCCGCAGAGTTCATAAGGGATCCCTTCCCGGTCCGCAAACTCAAGGAGCTGCCTGTATCCGTCGGTGCAGTTCAGGGCACGCAGGCTTCCCGGGCGGTAATAAATGCTCGAATGGATCACCCCGCTGTTGTTCCCGGTCTGGTGCAGGGCCACCCCGGGTTCCTTTTCAAGGATCAAAAGCCTGAGTTCCGGCTTTTTTTCCAGGATCTTGTAGGCGGTTGCCAATCCCACGATCCCTGCCCCGACAATGGTGATATCGTACTGCATGGTGTTTATTGAAATAAGTTTTGATTCAGTTCAAATGCTTATGAAGAATGTTTTCAAATTGTTGCATGATGGTCCGCATGACAGGGCTTTGCGTTTTAAATACTTCATGGTCCACCCGGGAAACCGGCAGGACATGGATGGATGTACCGGTCAGGAACAGTGCCTCGAAAGCACCGGATTTTTTCAGAATATCCTCCACTTCCCGGCGGAAGACAGGCCGCCACATCTTCTTGTTGGGCTCGGTGCGCTCAAAAGGAAAGGTGATGACCTTCACCCCCTTTTCGTAATCGGCGGCTACCGGATAACGATGGGCCACGAAATAGGCCACGAAATGTCTTTCTTCCGGTGAACGGAGGTTCATGACGAATTTAACGTTCCCCACACGGGCAGGATTCCTGCGGATCAGTTCCATAAGGTATTCCCGGACCTGCTGACGGCTGAGCCAGGATTCAGCGCCTTCAAGCCTGAGGGATGAAAAAAGGCGGTCCAGGTGATCCTCCAGGAACAAAATGCCCTTGCCTTCAAGCCCGGCAACTTCATAAATGGACTTTCCTTCGTTGATAAACCCCATATGGAAGGACCCACATTCCAGGATTTCCCCGTCCTTTACATAATATGGCTGGACGCACTCCCTCATTTGCCCGCAAAAGTAGGCATTTTAAGGAAACGACCATATGACTTTCCACATCCCGGCTTGAAGGAGCATGATGCCGGTTGCAACTTTTCCGATTTATTCCCGGTCATTCTTTCTGTTTCCATTTTTTGTATCTTTGTAAGACAAAATATCTTTATCGGAATATTTTGCCAAACACAAAGATTTACAGAATATTATGGAGGCTGCTGGCAAAATTTGTGTAAATTATCGAATTTTGTATATATTGTAGTTGATTAAACATCCTGATATGGACAACAAGTTGGTGTTTTTCGTGGATGACGACAAGATGATCCTGAACCTTCTTGAATACACCTTTAAAAGCAGGGCGGGTATAGATGTTAAAACCTTTTTTTCCGGTGAAGAATGCCTTGAAAACATGCACCTTAAGCCCGACCTTGTAGTCCTCGACCACCTGTTCCCCACGGATACCGGCCAGTTAAGCGGCCTGGAGGTGATCAAAAAAATGCGGGAGGCGGATAAGGATGTAACCATCATCGTCCTGTCCAGCCAGCAGGATGAAAAGCTGATCCCGGAATTCCTTAAAGTAGGGGCTAAGCAGTACATATCAAAGGACGATTATTTCATCGATGCACTGATCGAATCGATCGAGGCCGAGGTCGGATCCTGACCGCCCCGTTGCTTTTACCAAAACTCCCGAATTACAGCCTGTTTCTGCAGCAGCACTGCTTGTGTCCGCGATGTCCGGACCGGGCATAAAATCTTTTGTAATTTGATTATTAAATTATACTTTTGCACGACAAATTTTTAGTGCTGTGGGAGGATTGAGGAAATATGCGATCCCGTTCAGGGGTCTGAAGGAGGGAAAGCACCGTTATGAATTTGTTGCGGACAACTCGTTCTTTGAACAGTTTGATTCATCGGAGATTGAAAAGGGACTGGTCACGATCCGGGTCGAACTAACCAAGCATGCACAGTTCCTGGAGCTTCATTTTAACCTTGCGGGGAAGGTGACCGTAACCTGCGACCGGTGCCTGGATTCTTTTTTGCTGCCCATCGAACACCAGGCTGTGCTGTATGTACGGTTCGGTGAAAAGACATATGAGCAGTCCGAGGAGGTGCTGGTGCTCGCGGATAGCGTCAACGAAGTAAGGCTGGACCAATATATATTCGAATACATCCACCTGGCTCTGCCATACCAGCGAATACATCCGGAAACCGGAGGACATTCCGGATGCAATCCTGAAATGATCGAAAAACTCCGGGCGCATACGGCTAAGGATGAATCAGGCGAAAAGGACCCGAGATGGGACAAATTAAGAACCTTAACGAAAAAATAGTATAGCAATGGCGCATCCGAAGCGAAAAACATCCAAAACAAGGAGGGACAAGAGGCGGACCCATTACAAAGCCAAGGCACCGACCCTTGCCACATGCCCGACCACGGGGACGGTACACCGGTACCACCGTGCCTATTATGTTGACGGCAACCTCTATTACAAGGGCAAGCTCGTCATAGAGGAAGAATCGTAAAATTGCATGCGGATAGGTGTCGATATCATGGGGGGGGATTTTGCCCCCGAAGCCACCCTCTTAGGCGCTGTCCTGGCTCGCAAGGATCTTCCGGATGAAACCGAACTGGTTCTGTTCGGGGACCGGGGAAAAATACACGAAATTGCAACCCGCGAAAGATACGATCTGAGCGGGTTTACTGTTTTTCATACAAGGCAAACCATTGCCATGGGCGACAATCCGGCAAAGGTCTTTTTCGAAAAGCCGGAATCCGGTATGGCGCAGGGACTCCGCATGCTCAGGGCCGGCAAACTGGATGGGTTTGCATCGGGAGGGAATACGGGTGCCATGCTGGTGGGTTCCATACAGATCGTAAACCTGATCCCCGGGGTAATCCGGCCATGCCTTGCCACTTCCATCCCGAACGACCGGGGAACGCCAACCATTCTGCTTGACATTGGGCTGAACCCGGATGCAAGACCCGATGTGCTTTACCAGTACGGAATATTCGGATCCATATACGCAGAGCTGGTCCACGGCATCGGGAATCCACGGGTAGGACTGTTGAACATCGGAAAGGAGGAGGAGAAGGGTAACCTTCTGACCCGTGCAACTTACCAGGCCATGAGAGATACAAAAGAATTCAATTTCATTGGAAATGTTGAGGGAAATGATTTCTTTCGCGACAACGGGGTTGACGTGGTGGTATGCGACGGGTTCGTGGGCAACGTCCTGGTTAAGGAGCTGGAAGCCTTTTACGACCTTCTCAGAAGGAGAAAGATCCGGGATGATTTCACCGAGCGGTTCAATTTTGAAAGGTACGGAGGCACCCCCATACTGGGTATACTCTCACCCGTTGTCATCGGTCACGGGATCTCAAACGGGGAAGCCATTCGGAACATGATCCTGCATACGGGGAATGTAATCGAATCAGACCTTATCAGTAGAATTAAAGAGAAATTTCAGTAATGAGTAAAATCAGAGCGGCCATAACGGGTGTCGGCGGATACGTACCCGAGTACCGGCTTACCAACGATGAGCTAAGCACCATGGTGGAAACCAGTGACGAATGGATCATGCAGAGGATCGGGATCAAGGAAAGAAGGATCCTGAAGGGAAAGGGAAAAGCCACTTCCGATATGGGGGCACTGGCCGTTAAGGACCTGCTTGACAGGACCGGGACCCCGGCCGGGGACATCGAGCTGCTGATCACGGCAACCATTACACCGGATATGTTCTTCCCGTCAGCATCCAACCTGGTGGCACATAAGGCGGGACTGAAAAATTCCTGGAATTTTGACTTGGCAGCGGCTTGCTCGGGCTTTCTTTTTGCCCTGGAAACGGGTGCCAGCTTCATCGAGACCGGCAGGTATAAAAAAGTAATCATCCTGGGAACGGATAAAATGTCGTCCATTGTAGATTATACTGACCGGACCACCTGTCCCCTTTTCGGGGACGGGGCCGCCTGCGTACTGTTGGAACCGTCAACCGACGATAACGGAATCGTGGACAGCATGCTGCATGCGGACGGGTCCGGCGCTCCGCACCTGCATATGAAAGCCGGGGGTTCCCTGCGCCCCGCCACACATGAAACCGTTGAACGCCGGCAACATTTTGTATTCCAGGAGGGACAAACCGTATTTAAATTCGCCGTATCCAAGATGGCCGATATATCGGTGGACATGATGAAAAAACACGGCATTGCCCCGGAAGAGCTTGCCTGGCTGGTTCCGCACCAGGCCAACTTGCGCATTATTGAAGCCACGGCGAGAAGAATGGGAATAAAAAGGGAACAGGTAATGATCAATATTCAGCGGTATGGAAATACCACGGCTGCCACCATTCCGTTATGTTTGTGGGAATGGGAAGACCAGCTGAAGAAAGGCGATAAAATCATTCTTGCGGCTTTCGGAGGCGGATTTACCTGGGGATCAACCTATGTGAGATGGGCCTATAATGGTGCCCGTAAATCTTGATGGTTCCATGTGAAATCCATAATTTTGGGCAAAATTCAATATCATGGCAAAAATGTATAATGAAAACGA
Source organism: uncultured Bacteroides sp. (assembly GCA_964575235.1). GTDB lineage: Bacteria > Bacteroidota > Bacteroidia > Bacteroidales > SM23-62 > SM23-62. Next base: position 11,519 of record CAZNQG010000020.1, on the reverse strand, counting down.
GACCAATGGTATCAACATCATTGGCATCGGAACTAAAATAACCGGTGATGTCAATTCAAACGGCGATATACGGGTGGATGGAAGCCTGACCGGCAAACTCATCACCAAGGGAAAAGTGGTGATTGGTGAGACCGGAACGGTCAAGGGGGAGATCAACTGCAAGAATTCGGATGTAGAAGGATCCATTGAAGGTAAGATCACGGTATCCCAGCTGCTTTCGCTTAAATCAAAAGCCAGGATCCACGGAGATATCATTGCATCGAAACTGGCCATCGAGCCCGGGTGCCAGTTTACCGGCAACTGCGACATGAATGCGGGCGCTCCAAGCCATGAAGAAACAATCCAACCAGAAAAAACCGAAAAACAAGCGGTCGACGCTAAATAACTATGCCCGTTATTCCGGACTGGCTTTCCAGATGATCGCCATCATCCTGGTGGGGGTTTTCGGCGGGATCAAGCTGGACGAGTTAGTGAAATGGGAATTTCCGGTTTTCACCCTGGTCTTCACCCTGCTTGCGGTCATCGGGTCGATGTACTATGCGATAAAGGACCTGATCCGTTTTAACGATTGAAACATGCAGGATTCATTGCGCAGATTCAACTTCAACCTTTTCCTGCTGGCACTGGTGCTCACCGCCACCGGGTACGGCCTGTTCCTGTTTGTCGTCCCCGCCTCCTACTTCCCGATGTTCCCCATCGTCCCCTTCTTCCTGTTTGCCGTAACAATCCTGGTGCATAATTACCTGGTCAGGGCAAGCGGGAACGATCCCCGGAAATTCACCGCAAAATACCTGGGCGCCATGGGAGTGAAGATCTTCATATACATCCTGTTCCTGGCGCTCTTCCTTGCCCTGGATAGTCAACACGCCGTGCCCTTCCTCATCAGTTTCCTGGTCTGCTATGCCGTATTCACCCTGGTGGAAGTCATTGCCATCCTGAAACACCAGAAACGAAGCGGATGAGGTTTCCCGGCAGGGCAGGCCGGATCGCACTTTAAAAACCGGCAGGAAATCATCCTAATAACCTTTGTTTTTATTATTTTTATCACTCTTATACCTTGCAACCGGTTGTGAGCAGAAAAATCATTTCATACATCCTGGGAGCGCTGTTGTTCCTTTTTCTTATTGCCGCCCGCCCCGGACAGCAGAATCATCCTCAGGATAACCAGTCTCCCGCCGGAACCGTGGAAAAGCATGATGAAAATGGGCAGGAACTGGAGGCAACCGGCTCTCAAAACGGCGAGGAACATGCCGGTGCGCAGGAAACCCATTCAGGCGCGCACTCCGGGAGTGATGAAGCCGAATTTGCCCCTTCCCACTTTATTTTTGACCACATCATGGATGCCTACGAATGGCATATCCTCACGTACAAGGATTTTCACCTGAGCGTTCCACTACCGGTCATCCTTTATTCGGAACACAGCGGACTGAACGTTTTCATGTTCAGCAAGTTACATCACGGACATGCGAATTACAAAGGATTTCGTTATGAGCTGGAGGGGGAAAACCGGGACAAGATCGTTGAAATCCTGGAGGATGGAAGCACGGCCCTCCCGAAACTCGACCTGTCCTTCTCCAAGAACGTACTGGCCATCCTGGTAAGCATCGTTATCATGCTGCTGGTTTTTATTTCCGTAGCCAAAGCTTACGCACGCCGTCCGGACAAGGCCCCAACCGGCATGCAAAACCTGGTGGAACCCTTCATCCTTTTCATAAGGGACGATATCGCCAAGCCCTCCATCGGGGAGCATAAGTATAAAAAATTCATGCCCTTTCTCCTGAGCGTTTTCTTTTTTATATGGTTCAACAACATGCTGGGACTGATACCGATATTCCCTTTCGGAGCAAATGTCACGGGCAACATAACGGTAACCATGATCCTGGCCCTGTTTACCCTGGGCATTACGACGATCAACGGGAACCGGAATTACTGGCAACATATTTTCAACATGCCGGGAGTTCCCTGGTGGCAGAAGGTACCTATACCGCTGATGCCGATCATCGAGATCGTCGGTATGATGACCAAGCCCTTCGTGCTGATGGTCCGGCTTTTTGCGAACATGGTAGCCGGGCACATCATTGTGCTCGGATTCCTGAGCCTGATCTTCATATTCGGGGAAATGAATATAGCCGCCGGATTTCTTGCTTCAATCCTGAGTCTGGCATTTACGATATTTATGACCATGCTTGAATTGCTTGTTGCACTGATTCAGGCCTATGTGTTTACCCTCCTTTCGGCCATCTATTTCGGAATGGCCGTCGAGGAGCACCATTAATGAGTTTTTTTCACTAAATCGTTGTTATATGGAACCAATGATGGTTATTTTAGAAGCTTCTCTCGGATGGCTGGGAGCAGCAATTGGGGCAGGCGTCGCCGTGCTGGGTGCCGGGATCGGTATCGGGCGGATCGGTGGAACTGCCATGGAAGCCATTGCCAGACAACCCGAGGCAGCGGGAGACATCCGGTCGAACATGATCGTGTCCGCCGCCCTTATTGAAGGCGTAGCCTTCTTTGCCATCGTGGTCTGTCTGTTGATTTCCTTTAAGGCATAAAGGAAAAATACCTGCACGGTCCTGCGATTGGCAGGTCCGTGCAGGTTTTTAAGAAATCAAAAACCAATGATATGGAACTCGTAACTCCCGACATAGGCACGATCTTCTGGATGCTGCTGATGTTTATCCTCGTGCTGGTGATCCTGAAGAAATTTGCCTGGAGGCCCATTCTAAACGCCCTGGACAAACGGGAAAAATCAATCGAGGATTCCCTGCGTTCCGCCGACCGGGCCAGAGAAGAGATGGAACAACTCAAGGCGGAAAACGAAAAAATCCTTGCCGAAGCCCGTATGGAAAGGGACGGTATGCTCCGGGAAACCAAGCAGACCAGCGATAAGATACTGAAAGAGGCCAGGGAAAAGGCAGGCGAGGAAGCCAAACGGCTGATCCAGTCCGCCCGGGAGCAGATCGTAAATGAAAAGGCGGTGGCCCTTACGGATATCCGCAACCAGGTGGCTGTTCTCTCGGTCGACATTGCTGAAAAAATCCTACGTGAAAAGCTCAAAGACGGCAAACAGCAGCAGGAACTGCTCGATAAACTGCTTAAAGACGTTAAGCTGAATTAGAATATGAGTACGGGCCAGATCACCGTGAGGTATGCAAAAGCGTTGTTCCTGAACGCAAGGGAGCAGGATGTCCTGGATCCCGTGAGGTCGGATATGGAGATCATCCTTCAGACCGCTACGGGAATAGAGGAAATCGTGTGGCTGCTCGAAAGCCCCATCCTGGATGCCGGGAAAAAGGCTGCCGCGCTGACGGAGATTTTTAAAGACCGGGTCAGTGAACTAAGCCTGGATTTCATCCGCCTGGTGGTCAGAAACAAGAGGGAGGAATACCTGCCGGGAATGGCCAGGTATTTCATCCGGCTGTACAAGGAAGAAAAGGGCATACAGGTAGCCACCCTTTCATCGGCGGTGAAACTGGATCGCGAGAACACCGAAAAGATCCGGGAGATGATCCAGAAGGCCTTTAAATCGGAGATCGAGCTGGAAATGGAAGTAAAGGAGGACCTGATCGGAGGATTCGTGCTCCGGGTGGAAAACAAACAACTCGATGCCAGTGTAAAAGGAAAGCTGGCACAGATCAAAAAGGAACTACAGGAATAATACAAAACAACAGGAAATGGCTGGAATAAAACCCGCAGAAGTATCTGAAGTACTGAAAAAGCAGCTTCAGGGGATCAAGACAACCGAGGAACTGCAGGAGGTGGGGACCGTCCTGCAGGTTGGCGACGGCATTGCCAGGATATACGGACTGGACAACGTGCAGTCCAACGAACTCATCGAGTTCGAAAACGGAATCTACGGCATGGTCCTCAACCTGGAAGAGGACAACGTGGGGGCCGTCCTCCTTGGTTCATCCGAGGAAATCCGGGAAGGGGACTCGGTCAAGCGTACGGGCCGCATCGCCTCGCTCGACGTGGGAGAGGGCATGCTGGGACGAGTGATCAATACCATCGGCGAACCGCTGGACGGCAAGGGACCCATTAAGGGACAGACCATTCCCCTGCCACTGGAGCGAAAAGCACCCGGTGTGATATACCGCCAAGGTGTGAACGAACCGCTGCAAACCGGGATCAAGGCCATTGATGCGATGATCCCGATCGGGAGGGGACAGCGGGAACTGATCATCGGGGACAGGCAGACGGGGAAAACCGCCATTGCCATCGATACCATCATCAACCAGAAGGAGTTCTTCGATAAAGGGGAACCGGTGTACTGCATCTACGTTGCCGTGGGACAAAAAGGGTCCACCGTGGCCAATATTGCCGCCATCCTTGAAAATCACGGGGCCATGAATTATACCGTGATCGTCTCGGCCACAGCCTCGGATCCGGCGGCATTGCAGTTCTATGCGCCCTTCGCGGGATGTACCATCGGGGAGTATTTCAGGGATACCGGCCGGGCCGCCCTCATTATTTACGACGATCTTTCCAAGCAGGCCGTTTCCTACAGGGAAGTTTCCCTTCTGCTGCGCAGGCCGCCGGGGCGGGAAGCATACCCGGGCGATATTTTCTACCTGCATTCCAGGCTGCTGGAACGGGCTTCCAAAATCATCGAATCGGATGAAATCGCCCGGAACATGAACGACCTTCCGGAAGCTCTTAAACCCATGGTCAAGGGAGGAGGATCCCTGACGGCCCTGCCCATCATCGAAACCCAGGCAGGGGACGTATCCGCATACATTCCCACCAACGTCATATCCATCACCGACGGCCAGATATTCCTCGAATCCAATCTTTTCAATGCAGGGGTGCGGCCGGCCATTAACGTGGGGATATCCGTTTCACGGGTCGGGGGTAAGGCACAGATCAAGGCCATGAAGAACGTGGCCGGCACCCTGAAGCTGGACCAGGCCCAGTACCGGGAGCTGGAAGCCTTCGCAAAATTCGGCTCCGACCTGGACAAGACAACCCTGGCGACCCTGGACAAGGGTGCCAAAAACGTGGAGATCCTGAAACAGGGGCAGTATTCACCCATGCCGGTTGAAAAACAGATTGCGATTATCTTCTGCGGCACCAAGGGTTTGCTGGCCAAGGTCCCGGTTGGGAAGATAAAGGAATTTGAAACCGAATTCCTGGACTACCTTGAACTCAAGCACAAAGACCTGCTGAAGGTGCTGCGCTCCGGGGTCATAACCGGCAAGGAAGAAGATATCCTTGACAGCGTAGCCCGTGAACTGGCTGCCAAGTACGAGGTAAAGAAAAAATAAATGGCAAACCTGAAGGAAATACGCAACCGGATCGCCTCGGTCAGCTCGACACAGCAGATCACTTCTGCCATGAAAATGGTGTCCGCTGCCAAGCTGCGAAAGGCCCAGGTGGCCATACAGCAGATGCGACCCTATGCGGAACAATTACGTGTTATCCTGAGCTACCTCAGCGATGTCATCAAAGACGAGGAGGACGATCCCTACGGTGTGGAAAGGGAATTGCAGCGGATGCTCGTGGTGGTAATCACGTCGAACCGGGGACTCTGTGGCAGCTTCAATACCCAGGTGATCAAAAGGACGCTGCATATGGTATACGAGGAATACGCCACGCTGATGCGGCAGAACGCGGTGGACTTCTATGCCATCGGGAAGCGGGGGACCGATTTCCTTAGAAAAAACCAGTTGCAACTGATCGGCCATAATAACGAGCTTTTCGACCAGCTGGATTTCGAGAACGTAATGCCCGTGGCCGAAAAAATCATGGACGATTACGTGATGAAAAAGTACGACCGGATCCTGCTGGTCTACAACCAGTTTAAAAATGCAGCCGTCCAGGTGCTCACCATCGAACAGTTCCTGCCGGTCCCGCATCCCGAACACGAGGAAGAATCGGGTATTGCCATCGACTACATCTTCGAACCGTCAAAGGAATACATTGTTAAGGAGCTGATACCTAAGTCCCTGAAGATACAGTTCTACAAGGCCCTGCTCGATTCACACGCGGCCGAGCACGGGGCCAGGATGACCGCTATGCACAAGGCCACCGACAATGCTACGGAAATGATCCGGGAGCTACGACTCACCTACAACAAGGCACGCCAGGCAACCATTACGAACGAGATCCTGGAAATCGTTTCCGGGGCGGAAGCCCTCAAAAAAGGCTGAGCCTTCCGATTTGACCGGATCCCGGCTGATGGATCCCTCCTGACGGGAATCAGTATTCATCCCAGTGCTTGACGGAGATTTCCTCCTCGCCAAGCTTGCAGAAAGCAATGATAAAGGCGGAGGCCAGCCTTGCGTTGGTGATCAGCGGAATGTTGTAATCCACCGCACTGCGGCGGATGGAATAGTCGTTGCTGAGTTCATGCGAAGTCAGGTCCTTCGGGATGTTGATCACCAGGTCGATCATCTTGTTGCGGATGTAATCCAGTGTGTTGGGTTTCTTGTCCTCATCCGGCCAGTGAAGGACCGTAGCTTCGATGTTGTTCATCCTGAGGAAATCGGCAGTTCCCTTCGTGGCAAACAGGTTGTAACCCTTCTCGGCCAGCATGCGGCAGGAGTTGATGAGCTCGACCTTGGAACGCATGGGACCCGTTGACAGGAGGATGTTTTTCTCCGGGATGGTATAACCTACGGAAAGCATGGCCTTGAGTATGGCCTCGTAAAAGTTCTCGCCGATGCATCCGACCTCGCCGGTGGAGGACATGTCCACGCTGAGGACCGGATCGGCCTGTTTGAGCCTGGAGAAAGAAAACTGCGGAGCCTTGATCCCGATGTAATCCAGGTCGAAAATGGATTTGTCCGGTTTTTCATACGGCAGGTCCAGCATAACCTTGGTCGCCGTATCGATAAAATTCGCTTTGAGCACCTTCGAGACAAAGGGCATGCTCCTGGAAGCCCTGAGGTTACATTCAATCACCTTGATGTCGTTATCCTTGGCCAGGAACTGCATGTTGAAAGGCCCGGTAATGTTCAGCGCATGGGCTATGTCCCTGGAGATTTTCTTGATCCTCCGCACGGTCTCAAAGTAGATCTTCTGTGGCGGAAAGACCATGGTGGCATCACCCGAATGAACCCCGGCAAATTCAACGTGTTCGGAGATCGCGTAGACCAGTAGTTCCCCGTTTTTCGCCACGGCGTCAATTTCGATCTCCTTGGCCTGCTGGATGAATTCCGAAACCACCACGGGGAACTGCCTGGATACCTGGGCGGCCAGTTTCAGGAAATGTTCCAGTTCCTCCTTGTTTGACACTATGTTCATGGCAGCTCCCGAGAGGACATAGGAGGGACGGACCAGCACCGGGAACCCAACCTCGTCGACAAAGGCGTAAATATCATCGATACTGGTCAGCTCCTTCCAGCGCGGCTGGTCGATGTGCAGCTTGTCGAGAAGCATGGAGAACTTATGCCGGTTTTCTGCGTTATCGATCGAAAGCGGCGAGGTTCCCAGGATCGGGACTTCCTGTTCGTAAAGCCTCATGGCCAGGTTGTTGGGGATCTGCCCACCCATTGAAACCACCACCCCCTTAGGAGATTCCAGGTCCACGATGTCCATCACCCTTTCGAAGGACAATTCATCGAAGTAAAGGCGGTCACATACATCGTAATCGGTGCTTACGGTCTCCGGGTTGTAGTTGATCATGATCGAGCGGTATCCCTGTTCGTTCACCGTGTACAGTGTGTTGACGCTGCACCAGTCGAATTCCACGGAGCTCCCGATCCGATAGGCCCCAGACCCCAGGACGATGACGGATTTTCCGTCGCCTGCGAAATCGATATCGTGTCCGTTCCCGCTGTAGGTAAGGTAGAGGTAGTTTGTCTGTGCGGGGTATTCCGCGGCAAGTGTGTCGATCTGCTTTACGGAAGGCATGATGCTCCTGCTTTTACGCCGGTTGCGGACCTCAAGGCTTTTTTCTGCAATACTGGCCGGATCCGGGTTGTAGATGTGCCGGGCGATCTGGAAGTCGGAAAAACCGAAAACCTTGGCTTTCAGCAATAACTCGTCCGGGAGTTCCTCCAGGCTTTTGTAGGTTTCCAGGGTGTTCTTAAGATCAAAGATGTTTTTCAGCTTGACCAGGAACCAGCGGTCGATCCTGGTAAGTTCCCAGATGCGGTCAACCGACAATCCTTTTTCAAAGGCTTGCTCGATCACGAGGATCCTCAGGTCCGTGGGCTCGGCAAGTTCCTTTTCGATGTCCCTGAAGTTCAGGCCCCGGTTACCGGTAAAGCCGTGCATGCCCAGTCCGATCATACGGATCCCTTTCTGGATGGCTTCCTCGAACGTGCGTCCGATCGACATTACCTCCCCGACGCTTTTCATGGAACTGTCGATCAGCTTGCTCACCCCGCTGAACTTATTGAGGTCCCAGCGCGGGATCTTGCACACGATGTAATCGAGTGCCGGCTCGAAAAAGGCAGATGTGGTCCGGGTCACGGAATTCTTCAGCTCGTGCAGTCCGTACCCGAGGCCAAGCTTGGCAGCCACGAAAGCGAGCGGGTAGCCCGTTGCCTTGGAAGCCAGAGCGCTGGATCGGGACAGGCGGGCGTTGACCTCGATGACCCGGTAATCTTCAGAGTTCGGGTCCAGCGCATACTGTATGTTGCATTCCCCGATGACGCCGATGTGCCGGATCACATCGATCGAAAGCCTGCGCAGCTTGTGGTATTCTCTGTTGGTAAGGGTCTGGGAGGGGGCCACCACGATGCTCTCTCCCGTATGGATGCCGAGGGGATCGAAATTCTCCATGTTGCAGACCGTAATGCAGTTGTCGAACCGGTCCCGCACCACTTCGTACTCGATCTCCTTCCACCCTTTCAGGGATTCTTCCACCAGGATCTGGGGGGAGTGTGAAAAGGCCCTGGAGGCCAGCCTGACCAGTTCATCTTCGTCGGAGCAGAAACCGCTTCCCTGTCCCCCGAGCGTATATGCCGCACGCAGGATTACGGGATACCCCAGTTTCCCGGCGGCTTTCTTTGCCTCTTCGACGCTCCGGACTGCCTGGCTTTTCGGGGTTTGTATATCGATCTCCCTGAGCTTTTTGACGAAATTTTCCCGGTCTTCGGTGTCGATGATGGCCTGTATGGGCGTACCAAGCACCCGAACCCCGTGTTTTTCGAAGTCGCCTTTCTCGTACAGCCGGATTCCGCAGTTCAGGGCCGTCTGTCCTCCGAACGAAAGCAGGATCCCCTCCGGTTTTTCACGGGCGATGACCTTCTCGACGAAGCCCGGCGTTACGGGCAGGAAGTAGACCCTGTCGGCGATCTTTTCGGAAGTCTGTACGGTTGCGATGTTGGGATTGATCAGTACGGTGAAAATGCCTTCTTCCCTCAGGGCTTTGAGGGCCTGCGATCCGGAATAGTCAAATTCGCCGGCCTCGCCGATTTTAAGGGCTCCCGACCCCAGGACGATTACCTTCCGGATGTTCGAATCCATATCGGGCACAAAAATAGAAATATTTTAGTGAAACATGCTGTAAAATAAAAAAATGTATAAATTTGCAAAATAATAGTATAAATATGCATAAATGAAAACCAGGACCCAGCGTTTGCTGGCCATACGCAAGATGATCGATGGCGAGTCCATATCCAACCAGGAGGAATTACTGAAGAAGCTGGGAAAAGCAGGTTTCGAACTTACCCAGGCAACCCTGTCGAGGGATCTGAAATTCCTCCGGGCGGGCAAGCGGCCGGACCGTGAGAAAGGATATGTATACACCCTGCCGGGGAACACAGGAAATGAGCAGGGTTCAAAGGTGGAGGAAAATTTCCCGCTGAACGGTTTCGTGTCCATAGATTTTGCCTGGAACATGGCATTGATCAAAACCATGCCCGGGTATGCCAACAGCATTGCCGTGGCCATCGATGGACTCCATGCCTTCGAGATCCTGGGCACCATAGCCGGGGATGATACCATCCTGCTGATCCCGCGTGAAGGGGTTCTCAGGGAGGATCTCAAGAATGTGCTGACCGCACTGATACCTGTAGAATAAATTCAATCGTATCCCATGGAAAAATTTGTCATTCATGTAGCCGGTAAGCATCATCTGCAATATGTGCCGGAAGTGGAAAAAGCCATACTGGAAGCTTCGCGGGTCAAGGGAACGGGCCTTGCCAAGCGCTCCAGCCAGTACCTCAGCTCAAAAATACGGGAGGGCAAGGCCGTCATTGCACTTACCTCCGGCGGGGACTTCGCCGGTTTTTGCTACATCGAGTCCTGGGGGCACGAGAAGTTTGTGGCCAACTCGGGATTGATCGTGCTGGACAAATACCGGGGGAATGGACTGGCCATGAGGATTAAACAGGAGGCTTTCAGGCTTTCACGGAAAATTTTTCCGGGTGCAAAAATGTTCGGACTGACCACCAGCCTTGCCGTCATGAAGATAAACTCGGCCCTGGGATACAAACCCGTCACCTTTTCCGAGCTGACCGACGACGATGAATTCTGGAAAGGCTGCCAGACCTGTTCCTATTACGATATCCTTTTCCGCACCAACCGCACACACTGCCTCTGCACGGCCATGTTGTTCGACCCGGCGAAGGACCGTAAAAGCCGGCCTGCAAGAAGGAAAAAACCGGCAAAGGGGAACAACGGGAAGAACATGCAGGCCCGTAAGAAATTTGAGATCCCCTTTTTCACCGGGAACGGCAAGAAGACGAAGAAACCCTGAAAAGGGTAAATGGTAATCAAACGACGATCAAATCAATATGAAGAAAAAAGTAGCATTGGCGTTCAGCGGGGGACTCGATACGTCCTTTTGCGTGAAATACCTGAGCCTGGAAAAAAACCTCGAGGTACACTCGGTGCTCGTCAATACGGGCGGATTCAGTGACCGGGAGGTGGAGGAAATCCGCAAGCACGCCCTGGAACTCGGGGTGGCCCGGCACGAAAGCATTGATGTTTCCGGGGAGTATTACCGGAACTGCATCCGGTACATGGTTTACGGGAACATGATGCGCAACCGGCATTATCCCATGTCCGTCAGCTCGGAAAGGACCTTCCAGGCCATGGCGGTGGCTGAATATGCAAAAAAGAACGACATCGGGATCCTGGCGCACGGCAGCACGGGAGCCGGAAACGACCAGGTAAGGTTCGACATGATCTTCCAGGTGCTGGTCCCCGATATGGAAATCCTGGCCCCCATCCGGGAACTGGCAATGTCCCGCGAACAGGAGATCGAATACCTCAGGAAATCCGGTTTCATGGGATCCTTTGAAAAGCATGCATACAGCATCAACCAGGGACTGTGGGGTACTTCCGTCGGGGGCAGGGAAACCCTGACCTCCTCCGATGGACTGCCGGAAGAAGCTTTCCCATCCCGGTTGACGAAAAAGGAACCGGCCCGGATCAGCCTGGAATTCACACAAGGGGAACTGGCCGGGGGCGTGGAGGCAATCCGGGAACTGAACGCCCAGGCTTCCGCCTATGCCATCGGCCGGGGCATACACGTGGGGGAAACCATCATAGGGATCAAAGGAAGGGTCGGGTTCGAAGCCGCGGCACCGGCCATCATCATCCGGGCCCACCAGGAACTGGAG
>CAZNQG010000019.1:0-39821 GCA_964575235.1 uncultured Bacteroides sp. | reverse complement strand
CGGCAGGCTGGCAAGCCTGGGAGCCTGGATCGATTATCCGCCGGAAGGGAACATCGATGAGAAGGTAAAATTCAAATATGTCCAGTTCCCGCTGTTGTTTTCCCTGCAGCCGGTTAAGGGACTCAGCCTGCAGTTCGGCGGGTATTACGGCCGGCTCTATGTCGCAAAATGGTACGATCCGCAGGAGCGCATGGAAGCGGCAACCACGGCGGTGATTACCCTGGGACTGGTGGATGAGCGGGAGAACATCAAGATCACGAGCTATTGCAATCCCGGTGACCTGGGATTCCTTTGCGGGATCGGCTACCAGGGAGAGACCGGTTTTATCGGGCTCAGGTATCAGCATGGCCTGCAGAACAACTTCAGGACGGGGAACCTGAAGGCTTATAACCGGGCCGTCGAACTCATCTGGGAGCTGAACCTGGGATCGCTGTTCCGGGATAAAAGGAGATAATCGAAGCTGAATCTGCTGGAATCGGTGGGAAAACAGTGTGAATGGCTTCGTGAGATCGGTTTTGTCGAGGTGGATTGTTACCTGAAGATTTTTAAGCTTGCCCTCTTCGGGGGAATACGGGATGACCTTCCTGCAGCTTAAACGGATATCCTGATTTCAAAGGGTAACGGACCATGCGTAAAGGATTATAACACCCTTAAAACCTTGGATTGCATTGTACGGTTTGATACATTTGTTTAACCGAATCAAAATCTTACATCCATGAAAAATAAAGTTTCCCTCTTTTTTCTGGTGCCGCTGATCGCTTTAATCAGCGGCTGCCAGCCATCCGTTGAAAAACCTCCGGTGATTCCCGTAGAGGACTTTTTCAGGAAACCCGAAAAGGTGAACTTCAAGATCTCCCCCGACGGGGCCTACCTGTCTTATATGGGACCCTACCAGGAAAAAATGAACGTATTCATCATGAAAGCCGGTGAGGAAGAAGCCACACGCATCACCAACGAGGTCGAAAGATCCCTCTACAATTATTTCTGGGCGAACGACAACACCATCCTCTATGTAAAGGATGTAGGTGGGGATGAAAATATGCAGCTGTTTTCGATCAACGTGGAGACCGGGGAGGAGAAAACGGTATTTGCAAGGGAGAATGTCAGGGCGGAAATCCTGGACATCCTGATCGAAAAGCCGGATGAGATCCTGATTACGACGAATGAAAGAAATCCACAGGTCTTCGATCCCTACCGTTTCAACCTGGTGACGGGAGAGCTTACCCTGCTGGCCGAAAACCCGGGCGACATCGTCGAATGGGATACGGACCACGACGGGAATCTTCGCCTTGCCACGGCCACGGACGGGGTGAATTTCAGTTTCCGCTACCGTGACAGCGAGGACCAGGATTTCAGGGAACTGAAGAACCTGAACTTCAAGGAATCCTTTTACGCCATGTTTTTCGATTTCGACAACCGGAACATATACTGCTATTCAGACCTGGGACGGGACAAGGGAGCCTTTGTCCTTTACGATCCCCAGAAAGACGAAGAACTGGAGGTGGTTTTCGAGACCCCGGAAGTGGACGTCCGGAACCTGGGCTATTCCCGCAAGCGCAAGGTGCTGACCTATGCATCCTATGTGACGGACAAGACACACCGGCATTTTTTCGACGAGCAGGCCGAAAAAATGTACATGCATCTCAAAGGGGAACTGCCCGGTTATGAAGTCGGCGTTGTATCCGGCAACCTGAACGAGGACCAATTCATTATACTGGCCCGCAGCGACCGCACAATGGGGTCATACTACCTGTATAACGACAGCACGAAGGAACTTACTTTCATTACCGAAATCACGCCATGGCTCAACGAAGAGTACATGGCCCGTATGGAGTCGATCAGTTATCAGTCCCGCGACGGACTCACCATCCACGGCTACCTGACCCTTCCGCTGGGCGTAAAACCCAGGAAGCTGCCCGTCGTGGTAAATCCCCACGGGGGTCCCTGGGCCCGTGACTACTGGGGCTTCAACGACGAAGTGCAGATGCTGGCCAACCGCGGTTACGCGGTGCTTCAAATGAACTTCCGGGGATCGACCGGCTACGGCAAGGAGTTCTGGCAAAAAAGCTTCAGGCAGTGGGGGCGGACCATGCAGGATGATATCTCCGACGGCGCGCAGTGGCTCATCGAACAGGGGATCGCCGATCCCGAGCGGATTGCCATCTATGGCGGAAGTTACGGCGGGTACGCGGTCCTGGCCGGAATGACCCTGACCCCGGAATTGTATTGCTGCGGGGTGGATTACGTCGGCATAAGCAACATGTTCACCTTCATGAACACCATCCCGCCCTACTGGGAACCCCTGCGCGCCATGTTCTACGAGATGGTCGGAAATCCCGCGGAAGACAGCCTTTTCCTGGCAGAAGTCTCCCCGGTGCTCCACGTGGACCGGATCCAGGCCCCCATGTTCATTGCACAGGGAGCCCGCGACCCCCGCGTGAACAAGGATGAATCCGACCAGATGATCGATGCCCTGAGGAAAAGGGGCATCGAGGTGGAATACATGGTGAAGGAGAACGAGGGGCACGGATTCTACGAGCAGGCAAACCAGTTTGACTTCTACAACGCCATGATCCGCTTCCTCGATGCGCACATGAAGGAGGCTGCCGAAGAAGCACCGTAACCCGCGGCAGGGCATTTTTACTGATCGTCCACTATCCGGGCCGGTTCCTGCTGTTATCAACTCATCCCGACGATGTTGCCGTCGTCGTCGATGGTGATGTGCTCGGAAGCCGGATGGGCAGGCAGGCCGGGCATGCGCAGGATGTTTCCCGTGATGGGGATAAGGAAGCCGGCGCCGGATGCAATTTCGATCTCCCGCACCGTGATGATGAAATCCTTGGGCCTGCCCAGCAGTTTGGGATTGTCCGAGAGGGACTGCTGGGTCTTTGCGATGCAGACCGGGAGCTTTTCCAGTCCAAGCGCATCAATCCGCTTCAGGTCGCTTTTCGCCTGGGGTGTGTAATCCACATACTCGGCGCCGTATATCCGGGTCGCAACGGTTTCGATCTTCTTCTTCACATCCCAGTCCCAATCGTACAGGGGCTTGAAGGCCCGGGGGGCGGACTCGGCAACCTCTATGACTTTTTCTGCCAACTCCCGGGCGCCTTCCCCTCCTTTTGACCAGACTTCCGAAACGGCGCATTTCACCCCGAGTTTTTCGGCTTTGTCCCGGATAACCTGTATCTCTTCGTCCGAATCGCTTCCGAACCGGTTGATGGCCACGACCGGGGTAACGTTGAAATGCCGGATGTTCTCCAAATGCTTCTCGAGGTTGGGCAGTCCGTTCTGCAAAGCTTCGCAGTCCGGTTCCTTCAAGGCATCGAGGGGCTTTCCACCGTGGTACTTCAGGGCCCGTATGGTGGCCGTAAGAACGACAGCTTTGGGGGAAAATCCGGCATTCATGCACTTGATGTCGAAAAATTTCTCTGCACCCAGGTCAAATCCAAACCCGGCCTCGGTCACCGTGTATTCCGAAAGGGTCATCCCCATGCGGGTTGCTATGATGGAATTGGTACCCTGGGCAATATTGGCAAAGGGGCCCCCGTGAATGATGGCCGGATTTCCTTCCAGGGTCTGGACCAGGTTCGGCTTAATCGCATCCTTGAGCAGGGCGGCCATCGCACCTTCAGCTTTCAGGTCGCGTGCATAAATGGGTTCCTTATTGAAGGTATAGCCGATGAAAATGTTGCCCAGTCTTTCCTTCAGGTTTTTAAGGTCATCCGACAGGCAGAGGATGGCCATGATCTCGGAGGCAGCGGTTATATCGAAGCCGGATTCCCGGGGGATGCCATGGGTGGTCCCGCCGAGTCCCACGATGATCCTGCGCAGCGACCGGTCGTTCATGTCGATCACCCTTTTCCAGGATATGGTTCGCGCATCCAGGTTCAGGGAATTGGTCCTCGATTGTATGTTATTGTCAATGATGGCCGCCAGCAGGTTATGGGCCTTCTCGATGGCCGCAAAATCGCCGGTAAAGTGCAGGTTGATGTCCTCCATGGGAAGCACCTGTGAATATCCACCGCCGGTGGCACCCCCCTTGATCCCGAATACGGGTCCCAGGGAAGGCTCCCTGAGGACTACGGTGGATCTCCTGCCCAGCCGGTTTAATCCTTCCGAAAGGCCGATGGATGTGGTGGTCTTGCCCTCCCCCGCAGGTGTTGGGGAGATGGCCGAAACCAGGATCAGCTTGCTGTTCCCGATCTTTGCAGAATCGATCAGGGATAGGGGCAGTTTGGCCTTGTACTTACCAAACAGCTCGAGATTGTCCTCAGGGATACCCAGCTTCCCGGCTATTTCGCTGATATGCCTGAGTTTTACGGTTCTTGAGATTTCAAGGTCATTCATGGCATTGGTTTTATGCTTTTACATTTTTTACTTGGTGTTCCAGCCCGCTGTCCCGGATGATCCTCGGCACGACGGATTCCCAGCCTACCGACATCAGGTGGATGCCGCTGATCCCCTGCCTGGTTTTAATGGCATTTATGATTTCCAACGCGATCTGTATGCCGAGTTCTTCCTGGGCATTTTCCTTTGCATTCTCGAACTTCTTCAGGATTTCACGCGGTACCGTGACACCGGGGATCTTGTGGTGCAGGTAAAGGGCCATTCTATGGCTCCGGATCGGGGTAACGCCGGCCAGAATGTAGACCTTGTCCAGGATATCCCTGTCATACAACGCCTCCAGCCAGCGGTCGAATCCCCCGACATCAAAAACCAGGTTGGTCTGGAAGAACTGCGCCCCCGCGTTGATCTTTTTATGCTCCCTCAGGGCCTGGAACTTCGGCTCGGATGCAAAGGGCGATGCGGCCGCCCCCAGGAAGAGCCTGGGGGATTCCTTCATTTTCCTGCCGTCGAGGTAGCTTCCCTCATCCCTCATTTTCCTGAGGATCCAGAGCATCTGGACGGCGTCCACGTCGAGGATGTTGGTGTTGCTGGTCGGGGATGGACCGATTCGGGCGCTGTCACCGGTGATGCACAGGACGTTGCGAACGCCCATCAGGTTCGCGCCCACGATATCCGATTGCAGCCCGCTCCGGGTTTTGTCCCTCGCCGCGATCTGAAGCACCGGGTCGGCACCCAGCTCAGCCGCCACCTTGCAGCAGGCCATGCTGGACATGCGGGGACTGGCGGAGGCGCTGTCCGTGAAATTCACAGCGGCTACAAAGGGCTTGACCATTTCAATATCCCGCTTCAGCTTCCCGGTGGATGTGCCCAGCGGGGGTGACACCTCGGTGGTCACGACGAACCGGCCGCTGCGTAATTGCCGTTCGAGCTCAGAGATGGGTTCGTCATAGGCCGGTGGATGGTACTCCGAATCCCCGTTCCACCATTCGGGCTGACGGATCGGCCGGAAAACGGAGTCCCATGCGAATGTTTTTCTTGCCTTGTCCCGTGAGAAAAGGCTTCTTACGAATTTACCCGTACCGAACTTCCTGACCTGCCGTACCAATGTTCCCCAGGTCTCGGTGCCGACCCTGTCCCAATCCAGCGGCGGCAGAACCTCGAGGAGGATTTCCTGCCTGCCCATCCGGTGGGCCCGTTCGTAGATCCGGTACCAGATGCAGGGGCGTGTTTCGTCAACATAACAGCGTTCGGGGGATGATCCCCCGCAGGGCCCGTTCCGCATTCCTTTCGGGCACTCCATCGGGCAGATGTAGGCGGTTTCCTGCAGCAGGCAGTTCCCGCACATCCTGCATCCGAAAAGGGGCCCCTTGATCCAGCGTTCGGTTCTCGCCAGCATCCTCCGCCCTAATTTTTCCTTCTTAAAAGGGAAAAAGGGCGGCTGCCATCTTCTGCCCGGTGTGAATAAAGACATCTTGATTCAGTTCAGTTCGGTTCTATTCTGATCAATTCGGTTCATTTACTCCTGGTTTTCAGCCATGCTCTGGTAATGTTCCACGAAGCGTATGGCGTAATCGTCCCTCCCCAGCACCAGGTCCGCCGCCCTCGCCGCGGCCGTAATCCTGACGGGATTGGCGATGGGACAGGTGACCCCGTTGAGGATCGAAAGGGTCAGGAAGGCTGAGTTGAGTGCCTCCCGGTTCGGCAGTCCATAGGAAATATTGCTCGTACCCTCGGTCATGTTCACCCCGAGTTTCTCGTGTACCAGGCGGATGGTCTCAAGGGTCACGAGGCATGCCGTGGAATCGGCGCTTACGGCCATGGCCAGCGGGTCGACGACCACATTTTCCTGCGCGATCCCCATCCGGGCAGCCCGCTCCAGTATCTTCTCCGCGATGCCGAGCCGTTTACGGGGATCGTGGGTGATGCCGTCGTCGTCCATGACCAGTCCGATGACCGCTGCCCCGTATTCCTTTGCGATCGGGAGCACGGCGGCGAGGGACTTCTCCTCCCCGTTCACCGAGTTGATGAGGCATTTCCCCTGCGCTACCTTCAGGGCGGCCTCGATTGCTTTTGGATTCGGGGAATCCAGGCAGAGGGGGATATCGAATTTCTCCTGCAGGGCCCGGACCGTATCGGGCAGCAGTTTTTCATCGTTTACACCGGGATAACCGACGTTCACATCCAGAATGTCGGCCCCGGCATTGATCTGTACGGCGGCCAGTTCCAGTACGTATTCGAAGTTGTTCTCCGATAGCGTGGACACCAGTTTTTTCCTGCGGGTGGGATTGATGCTTTCCCCGATGATCATTACGGGACCGTCGCTGTTGATGACGACTTCCTTCGATTTTCCTTTCAGTATGGTTTCCATCCTCAATGATTTTTCCGTTCGGTTAAACAAAATGGATTATGAGACCAGCCTGGCCAGGTAATTTACCGCCCCCTGCGGGTCAGGGGAATAATAATCGGCCCCTATGGTGGACCGGAAATCATCCGTGACGGGAGCTCCCCCGATCAGGACCTTCGTATCCGGATGTTTCTCCTTCACGGAACGTACGGTCTGGTCCATATTCACCATGGTCGTGGTCAGCAGGGCCGACAGTCCCAGTACGCACCCGGGGTGTTCTCCGATGGCCTGCAGGAATTTATCGGCAGAGATGTCCACCCCCAGGTCAACCACCTCCCATCCGCCGCCCTCCACCATCATGGCGACAAGGTTCTTGCCGATATCGTGCAGGTCTCCCGCCACCGTGCCGATGACGAAAACTCCCTTGCGTTTGGCCTCTCCGGACTGGAAATAAGGCTTCAGGTGCTGCATGGCGGCTCCCATGGCCTTAGCGGACATCAGCATCTGGGGCACGAAAATCTCGTTCCGGCTGAATTTGTTGCCCACGATCTCCATGGCCGGGATCAGGCTGACATCCAGGATCTCATTGGGGCCGACCCCTGCTTCCAGTGCCCGGAGGGCCAGTTCATCGGCCCCGTCCTTATCCTTCATGTCCGGAGGATAGGGTGTTTTGCGGTCGACCTTTCCGAATTCGACGCAGTGTGCAAGTTGCTCTAAGATTGTGCTCATGGTTTATTATTTGGTTACACTTGTTAAGTATCCCTGAGGATCAGCCTGGGCTGGATGATGAACTGTTCGTGGGCCTCCCCGGCCTTCTCGATCAGCCAGGCCGTCCGCCTGGCCATGTCCCCGTAACAGGAATCGACCACGGTGATCGAGGGTTCAAAGAATTCGGTCAGTTCCGTATTCCCGTATGATACCAGGGAAACTTCCGATGGGATTTTAAGTCCCCACCGCTTCAGCCTTCCAAGCACCTTGATCGAATCCACGTCGCTGCAGGACAGAATCCCTCCGATCTTTTCCCTCTGGATCAGGTCCAGGCTCAGTCCCCTGGCCTTGCTGACTACATGAACCCTGCGATCCGGCGCCTTCTGCCCCACGATCTCGGTAAAGGTATGCTCGATCAGCTCGTTCAGCAGGTCCCTCCCCTTCCAGACATCGTTCTGGACCAGCAGCAGGTTCCCCGTATTCCTGGTTACCAGGTATTCAACGGCCCTGCGGATTCCCAGGTCGTAGCTCTGGATGACATACTGGAACCAGGAGCCGGCCATGGTATGATCGATGAGGATCACCTCGGTTCGTCCGGGGATCAGGTGGCGGTAGAAATTCGCGGTCAGCGACTCGTTGCTGATGGGCACGATGATCACCGCCTCGAACCCATCCCGGATCATGGTCCCCACCAGCCTTTCTTCTTCGGCCGGGTCGTTGTAGGTCAGGTAATGGATCAGTTCCCTTCCCCGTTTGATGGCTTCGGATTCGAGCTGTACGATCAGGTTCTCGATGTTGGAAGTGAAGGTTGGAACGATGAATCCCCATGTCTTCTTGATCGGCGCCTGCGGCGTGATGAAGGAACCCTTACCCGGTATGGAGACGATCAGGTTCTCACTTCTCAGCAGCTCCTGAACCTGCTTTGCCGTCTCCCTGCTTACCCGGTGCCTCTCCATGATCCGGTTGATGGAATCGATCTTCTGGCCGGGTGCAAGCTCCTGGGTCAGAATACGGTTCCGGTAATAATCCGTCAGCCTCCTGTAGATCGGTATAAAACTTTCCTTTTTCATGCCTTCAGGGATGCAAAGTAGGCATTATTTTTAAAAAAACATCACATTCCATCACATTAAATCACGAAAGAGCACATTTCCGTGTCCAACAATGCCCATAATGACTTCAGGGGAAGGACGGCTGAAGAATCCCTTGAGCTGATCCGGCAGCAGGTGGTACAGCCCGATATCTTCTACTTCGGGGGAATGGTCCGTTCCATGAGGGTGGCCCGCATGGCCGCCGCCCTGGGAATGACCTGCACGCCTCACATTTCAGGACCCGGACTGGGTGTAGAGATCGACCCGGGATTCAATCCGTGAAGGCAATGAACTTCTTCTTATCCTGGCGGCAGATGATCTGGAGAATATCCCGCGATGTTTTAACGCCAGTGGGGAGACCCCCGGGAGGCATGACCCACATGCCGGAAAGCCAGAAGTTCATCAAACCGGGAAGGGTTTTCTTCACCATCCTGAATCGCTTTGTCAGTTCCGGGGTTATGACCCAGGTCATGAAGGTTCCCTTCCAGTTGCCGGTATAGCGGACAAAGGTCATGGGCGTTACCACATCCGTAACCTCGACGGAGGATTTGAATCCGGGATGTTTTTCTTCAAGCACATCGGCCGCGAATTCGGCGAACCTGCGTTTAACCGCCTCATACCCGGTTTTATTCCCGTAAAGGTCCTCCCAGTAATCAAAATCCTGGACGGTGATGCCGCATTGTACCACGGATTTTCCGGCAGGCGCCAGGGTTGGATCAAAACGATAGTTCCTTACCATCAGCCAACGATGCGTCTCGGTCCCCAGCGAAAAAGGTTCCTTGAGCTTCAGCATTTCTCCCACGCAATCGGGATCACCGGAGAGATCCATGCCGCTTCCGAAGGCAACCAGCACCATGGAAGGGAACAACCGGACGGAATTAAACAGCTCTTCATGCATGGGTTCGATGTATTTCCCGTCCAGCAGGTCATAGATCGTGGATCTCAGGTCGCCGGCGGATATGACGTAGTCGGCACGAATTTCCCGTCCCCCTTCCAGGAGAATGCCGGTAGCAGTCCCGTTTCCGGTGAGTATCTTTTGCACCTTGCTGTTATAAGTCACCCTGCCCCCCAGGTCCAGGTAACGCTTTTCAATGGCCCTGGCAAATTCTAGGGAGCCCCCTTCCGGGAAGCCGCCTGCCCGGTTATGGAGCAGGGCCAGGGTTACGACGAGGCTGATAAGAGGCAGATCCTCCCTGACCAGCAGCATCGGGAATGCTTCCCGCAGCAGGGGATCCCTGAAACGCTCGCCGAATTCCCGCATGGTAACTTTATTGCAGAATGCGTAGTCCTTCCGGAAAGGGAGCATCCGGACGACCATCCTTGCGATGTCCGGGAATTTGAAAAGTTCAAAGGCTTTGTCCAGGGGCATGCGGAAGCGTGAAAACCTCCGGATCAGTCCGCAAAGCAATTCGATGGTCTCTCCGTCCTGGGGAGAAAGACACTTCATATGCTTTTCGAGCGCATCGGCATTGCAGTGGGCAATAAAGGTCCTCCCGTCGTTACCTGTAAAGCGGTAGAATTCCTCCTGGAGGATGATGCGCCTTCCCTGAAGTGCCCCCAGTTCCATCCAGAACCGGTAAAAAGGGTCTGAGGGTGCGGTGCCGGTCAGCCAGTGAATGCAGCCGTCGATGGTATAGCCTTTGCGTTCCCACGCAGTACACAGCCCGCCTGGCTTGGAATGCATTTCGTGGATTTCCGCTTCGTAGCCGTTCATCCGGGCGTAAATCCCGGCCGAAAGTCCGGCCATGCCGGCACCGATGATGACGATTTTTTTTGCCATGGGTTCAGGGGGATTTAGCGGAAAGTTAATACGAATCTAAATATATTATCCCGTCTCGAAGGTAATTATTTTTCAGAATTCTTCTGGTGAACAGGCTTCCTGTACAGGATCAACGTATTAAAGTCCAACCCCCGTCGGGTTGTGTGAATGTCTTCGAAAAGGATATTTTTTTTAACTTACCCGAACCATGAGCCCGAAGACCCCTTCCCAGAGCACCGCCGGATTCGACAACGAAGCATACATCAAGGCCCAGACGGCATCCATCCTGGAACGCGTCGAACAATTCCATGAAAAACTCTACCTCGAATTCGGGGGAAAGATCATGTACGATTATCATGCCGCCAGGGTCCTGCCGGGATTCGATCCCAACGTAAAGATGCGCCTGCTCCGGGAGCTCCGGGATAAGACCGACATTATTCTCTGCGTGCATGCGGGGGACATCGAGCGTAAAAAAATGCGCGCCGATTTCGGTATCAGCTACGATTCCGACGCCCTGAAAACGATCGACGATTTCAAGGAATGGGGCATTGATATTACGGCCGTGGTGATCACCCGTTACCAGAACCAGTCCCAGGCTGCATCCTTCATGAACAAGCTCAAGCGGAACGGGATCCGGGTGTACACCCACGGGTTCACTAAGGGCTACCCGATGGATGTGGACCTGATCGTCAGCGATCAGGGGTACGGGGCTAATCCCTACATCGAGACTTCGAAGCCCATCGTTGTGGTAACCGCCCCCGGTCCCGGAAGCGGGAAGCTTGCTACCTGCCTGAACAATCTATACCACGATTACAAAAGGGGCATTAAGGCCGGTTATGCGAAGTTCGAGACCTTTCCGATCTGGGACCTCCCCCTGGCCCACAAGGTTAACGTTGCGTATGAAGCGGCGACGGTGGACCTGAAAGACATCGTCCAGATCGATCACCACCACCTGGAGGCATACAATGTAAAAACGGTCAATTACAACCGGGATATCGAGGCCTTCCCCCTGCTCAGAAGGATACTCGAAAAGATAACCGGTGAGGAATCCACGTACAAATCCCCGACCGACATGGGGGTGAACCGGGCCAGCAAGGGCATTGTGAACGACGACGTGATCACCGAGGCCTCCCACCAGGAAATCGTACGCAGGTATTTCCGCTGTGCGGTGGAATATGCCATGGGACTGGTGGACCGGGACGTGCTGGACCGTGCCGAGCTGATCATGGAAAAGGTGAACGCGAGGGCTGAGGACCGGAAGGTCGTCCTCCCGGCCAGGCAGGCCGCCCGGGATGCCCGTAAGAATGGAAAAGGGCACGAAGGTTCGTTCTGCGGCGCAGCCATCGAGCTGAAGGACGGGAACATCGTCACCGGCAAGAACTCCCCCCTGATGCACTCCGCCTCCAGCCTGATCCTGAACGCCGCCAAGAACCTGGCCGGGCTGCCCGACAATATGCACCTTCTGCCCGCCAATATGATCGAACAGGTGACCTTCCTGAAAAAAGAGATCCTGACCGGGAAAATGATCAGCCTGGACCTGGAGGAAACCCTCATCATGCTGGGTATTTCGGCACTCTCTAATCCCGCCGCGCAACTGGCCATCGAAAAGCTTTCCGAGCTGAAAAACTGCGAGGTCCACCTGAGCCACATCCCCACGCCCGGGGATGAGGCCGGTCTGCGTAAACTGCAGGTCAACCTTACCTGCGACCCGGAATTCCCGACGAAAAGCCTGTTTATGGGGAAATAGGCGAAGTAATACGGGACCCGTAAAGGGTTACTTTTTACGGGACTCGTTCATCCTGACCTGAGAGACCAATTCCCCGCTTTCGCTCCACTGCAACCAGGTACCCACACGTTTTCCCTTTTTATAATACATCTGGTAACGCTTCACCCCGTTGTCGTCCCAGATGATCCACTCGCCGTGCTTCAGGCCGTTTTTATAACTGGCCAATGCCGTTTTGGTCCCGTTGTCATTCCATGTAATCCAGGTCCCGTGGAAAGCCCCGTCCCGGTATCTCCGTTTTTCATTGAGCTTGCCGCTTTCAAAGTAGATGTTCACCTCCCCGTTGATCAATCCGTTTTCAAGGTTCATCTGCATCTTCAAATTACCGTTTTCATAGAATTCCTTGTATTCGCCCGAATACAGGTTGTCGTCCGAGTCATAATATTTACCATCCCGCTCGACGATCTGTGCATTTAACCATAAAGACGTAAACAGGAAAACGAAGCCGGTGATTATTTTTTTCATTTTGAACTGTGCTAAGGCGTCCACAAAACTGCTTACTTTTTACCAAATAAGGAAACGATTAACCTAAATATTACCCCAACTTAATGTTAACGTAACAGGTATGTAATATGCGTGCTATACTTTAGCGACGAGTTTAGAACAGAACCATCTTAAATCGAAAAATATGAAAATTTCCAGAATCCTTGCAATTTTGTTGGTCTCTTTCGCAACAATCCATGTATTTGCTGGAAATGAAGGGGAATCTGAAGCGGCATCAACAGTTACGAAGGCTTCGATATTGAAGCTGGTGGTTGTCGATGCCAACTCGGGTGAATATTTGCCGGGTGTCTCCATCAAGATAGACGGAATGGATAAAACCTATTACACGGATCTTAATGGAGAGTTCAGTTTCATCGGCATTGAACCGGGTGAATACGACATCACCTGCAACTATATCTCCTACCAGACAGCGACCAGGGAAAACATTAAGGTGGAAAAGAACGAACTAAAGGAAGTAAATCTTGCACTGGCCAATATCAGGTAGGGGAATTGCATTCATTCGGCTTTTCTGCCGAAAATCGAAGTTTTGCCTTCAATTCTTAAGCTCACCGTCCGTCCCTTCCTGCGCCAAAAACCTCGATAGATTCCAGGACTTCAATTCGCAATCGGTTTTTATGTAGCGCTCCAGTATTTATGTTACACCCATATCCGGCAGTGAGAGGTAAGAATAAGGTAATTGGGAGCTGGGTTCGACGCTGCATTTACATCACCCTGATAGTCTTCCAGTCAGCAGGCATTCATGCACAGACCGGGCTCATAACAGGAAACATAAGCGATGCCAAAACAGGCGAGACCCTGATCGGGGCCACCGTCCTCCTCGAAGGCACTCAAAAAGGAACCATCACTGATTTCAACGGAAACTACACCCTGACGGGCATTGAGGCAGGGAGCCACAGGATCGTATGTTCCTACATATCCTACGAACCGCAAGCCATTGCGGTCATCGTAAACGCCGATGAAGAAACATTGGCAGACTTCCGCCTCTCGGAATCCCTGATCGCACTCGAAGAGGTGGAGGTGGTCGCCGAAAAACGCAGGGAATCAGAACAGATGCTGCTGGTGGAAAGGAAGGAATCGAACCTCGCAACGGAATCCATCGGGGCAAGGGAACTGGCGCAAAAAGGAGCCAGTACGGTAGCGGACGGGGTCAGGAAAATAAGCGGTGTGTCCATGATCGGTTCCAAGCAGTTGTTTGTACGAGGTTTGGGCGACCGCTACAACCTCGCCCAGCTGAACGGCCTGCCCGTTGCCTCTCCCGACCCGAACAAAAAGGTTATCAAGCTGGATATCTTCCCCTCTGAAATTGTGGAGGCCATCACGGTGAGCAAGGTATTCGGCGTTCAGAATTATGCAGATTATACGGGCGCCCTGATCGATATCGAAACCAGGGACTATCCTCTGACTCCTTTCATAAAGGTTCACGCCGGTACTGGCATCAATACCAATGCAAGCTTTAAGAATTTTATTCAGCTCCGCAGCAGGGGGTTTGCGTTCATGGGACTGAACACCGGGCAGCGCAGATCATCCGTTCCCGGATCCGCGAAAACCTATAACCAGAGCCAAAGCTATACATACAACATTTTTGCCACCGATTTTATTCCGGACCGGTATAAAGCCCCGACCCGGCTTGAATTTGCCCTCTCGGGAGGCAAGCTCTTCAACGTGAAGAACAAGCAGCTCGGGGTGTTGTTTTCCTCAAAATTCACAAACGATTATATATCGGAACCAAGCGCCCTGAATTCCATCCTGAAACGCGACGGCACGAACCAGAAATATTACGTGCGAAAAGCCCACCTCTACAACGCCAGCTTTTCAAACCTGCTGAACCTTAGCTACAAACGCAATGCATACAGCAGCATAACGTACAACATGATCTACCTGGTCAACAGCGTGGATGAATACGATGAAGCCAAAGGACGGAATTACGACGGGGAGATCCTGCATTATAACTCGGGGTTTTTCGAAAGTCACCGGCTGTTCAACAACCAGCTACTCGGGAAGCATAAACTGAACGATAAGCTGGATCTGAGCTGGGGACTCGGATATGCCCTGGCAAAAAGCGACGTGCCCGATGTCAGGGTGATCGCCCTGATCGACTACAACAACGACGGGGTAACCTGGAACTATTACCGGAGAAATGCACAGGAGACCAAACGGATGTATAAGGAACTGGATGAGGATGATTTTTCCGGCAAATCCTTACTGGGCCTAGCTTTCAATGACCGCAATAAATTGTTGGCAGGAATCCAGGGCAGGTATAAGATCAGGCACTTCGATGCATTCTTCTACTATTTCAACATCGGCGGGATTACCGGCATTACGACCACTCCGTTCGACGCTCCCTTCCTGATCAGCGAGCAGCAATTTGCGGACGGGAACATCATCATAAACAACGGCAGCGCCTACCAGAACAAATACGATGCATTCCAGATGATCCTTGCCGGATTTGCCAACTACATACATAAATTCTCTGAAAAATTCATCCTGGATGCAGGCCTGCGCGGCGAGTTTTCCGGTATAAGAATAGACGCTCGCTACAGCGGAGGTTCCATCCGTGAGATCAAACTTAAGTACACCGATCCGCTCAAATCGCTCTTCCCCGCCCTGAACATCCGATACGCGGTCAACGGAAAATCGAATCTCCGGTTTTCCGCCAGCCGTTCGGTAACCCGCCCGAGTTTCAATGAAATGGCCCCGGCTAAGATCCCGCCGATCGGAAGCGCCATCCCGGAGCAGGGCGAAGAAGGCCTTCAGAATTCCTACAGCAACAATCTCGAAGCCAGGTATGAAATTTTCCCCAATCCCGGCGAGTTGTGGTCTGCAGGAATCTACGGAAAGATCATTGAGGATCCGATCGAAAAAATCACCAAACAGAGCGGTGGGGATGCATTTTACACCTTTACCAATACCAATGGTGCCGTGGCTGCAGGAATTGAAATCGAAGGGAGAAAAAAATTCAACAGCCTGTTTGTCGGTTTCAATGCTTCCTATATCTATACCCGGATAAAAATACCCGGGGAGGGAATCAGCCTTACCAATACGGACAGGCCCATGCAGGGCGCCTCTCCCTACCTGGTCAATGCGGACCTCGGGTACGAAATAAAATACGGCCGCAATCATCAGTCCGCCATCTCCCTGGTCTACAATGTATATGGGAAACGGATCTGGTCGGTGGGTGCCGCAGGCGTGGGCGACATCTATGAACTGCCCTTCCATTCGCTTGACGTTATTTTTCAAAACCGATTCAACAACAGACTGGGAATTGATCTGAAGGCGAGGAACCTCACGAATTCCGCCTTCATCCTGACCCAGGATTATTATACCGAGGCTTCGGAAAGTCCTTCCGGCGCGAAGGAGGTCTTTACGTTCAAAAAAGGCGTCGGATTTGAACTTACAGTTAATTACACGTTTTAATAATCATTTTTTAACCAAACAAAAACAAAATGAGAAAGATTCAATTTTTAAGCTTGCTGTCGGCCATCGTGGTGCTGAGCTTGAGTTCATGCAATGACGATGGGCCGGTCGAACCGGATGCGAACGTAAAAGACGGGGGCAAAACCCTCTTTGGTTCTTACACCCAGGACATCCTGCTGAAAACCGGGGAGACTTATTATGTAAAGGGAGATGCCATCTTCAAGTCAGGTAACACCCTGACCATTGAGCCGGGCGTGACCATCGTCGGCAAATCGGAAGTGATTTCGTATATCCTGATCGAACAGGGTGCACAGATTATGGCCGAAGGGACGGCGGATAATCCCATTATCATGACAGCCGATGTAGAGCAAGCCGGTAAATGGGGTGGCCTGCACATCTGCGGCAGGGCACCTCTGAACGTAACCGGTGGAACCGGTGAATCGGAAATAGGCGGCGCCACCTACGGCGGCACCGACGCGAACGACAACTCCGGTACCCTGAAATACATCAGGCTTGAATATACCGGCATCGCCCTGGACGACGAGCATGAATCCAACGGCGTATCCTTTTACGGGGTCGGGGCCGGAACCACGGTCGAATACATACAGGTTTACGAAGGGGCCGACGATGGTTTCGAGTTTTTCGGCGGCACCGTAAACGTAAAATATGTGGTATCCACGCACTCCCAGGACGATTCTTTTGACTGGACTGAAGGATGGTCCGGCAAGGGACAGTACATGCTGGCCGTGCAGGGCCCGGAAGGGGACCGCGGCATCGAGGGCGACAACAACGGGAGCAACAACACGGCCACACCGTATGCCACACCGACCTTGTCGCAGGTAACCCTGATCGGACAGGGGGACCCCGATAACTACGGCATGAAACTGCGCGAAGGCACCCGCGGGAAATTCGTTAACCTGATCGTAACCGGTTTCGACAAAAGATCGGTACACGTCGAGCACAACCAGACACTTGTGAACGTGGGCGACGGAACCCTGGATCTGGATTATGCCTACATCGATACCCTGGTATCCGATGCAGCCATCAGGTATTCGTTCAGCAAGGTGGCCAATCCAGATTACGACCCGACCGATCCGGAAAGCGAGGAAGAGATCGACGATCCTTCCCAGGAAGCCCAGGATGCGAAAGCCGCTGCAAAGGCCAACGCCTTCGAATTGAGCGCTCACGTAATATTAACCGTTGTTTCGACCAGCGCCTCACAGCAGTTTGACGGGGGACTGGACGCTTCAACTCTCGGCTCGTTCTTTACCGCCGACAGCAAAATCGGCTCGGGAAACAGCTGGGCTTCGGGATGGACCCGATAAGGCCGAAAGCCCTTTGAACGGGTTGCAGTTTACCCGGCATTCTGCCGGAAATTTTTCCAGAAATATAGTAATAGCCCCTTCTCTGAGAATGGGGCTATTTCATTTTTATTCAGAATACTCCATAGCTTAGAGCCGGGCCTGAAGCATTTTCTCCGTCCTCGATGCTGATTTCCGTTATGGTTATTACATGCAACCAGGGTCAGTCGCTGGTATCGATCAGTTGTCCAACATTGAGATATTATAATAATTTTATCAAATGATCGAATATTATAGGGGGGTATATTGAATTTTTATTATTTTTTAAGAAAATACCCCATATTTATCAACAATATGTTTAAAATTTGTGAATATTTCTATGATTATATTAAATTAGCCGGCTAAATCGTGTTGATGAAGGTAAATCCTGCACAGACATCTTATCGTTTAATTATTAAAAATACAGCACATGGAATCGATTAAAACTCCGAAAGACTTTTTTGAATTTGCCAAAAAAGAAGGTGCCGCGATGGTGGACCTGAAGTTTACCGACCTTCTCGGCACCTGGCAGCACTGCACCTTCCCGATTGAAACATGGGATGACAGCACTTTTGTGGATGGAGTCGGATTTGACGGATCATCCATCCGGGGCTGGCAGTTCATTCACATGTCGGATATGCTTGCCGTGCCGGATGCAACAACCGTGCAAATGGATCCTTTCTTTAAAGAACCTACGGTGAGTGTGATTGCGAACATCGTTGATCCGGTAAACCGTGAAAAATACAGCAGGGATCCCAGGCATGTTGCCCAGAAAGGCGTGGATTACCTGAAATCCACCGGAATAGCTGAAAAGGCATACATCGGTCCGGAACCGGAATTTTTTATTTTCGATGAAATCCGTTACGAACAGACTACGAATATGGGATTCTATCAGATCGATTCCGTCGAGGGTGCATGGAATACCAACCGCATCGAGGAACCGAATCTCGGTTATAAACCCAGCTACAAGGGAGGATACTTTCCGGTCAGTCCGACGGATACATACGGTGATTTGAGGACTGAAATGGTCAACGTAATGCGGAAAATCGGGATTGTCGTGGAAGCGCATCACCACGAAGTAGGTACCGGGGGTCAGGCGGAGATCGATATGAAATATGCAGACCTGCTGACGATGTCCGACCAGTTCATGTGGTACAAATACATCATCAAGAACGTTGCCCTGAAACATGGAAAGACGGTTACCTTCATGCCGAAACCCATCTTTGAGGATAACGGCAGCGGGATGCATACCCACTTCTCCCTCTGGAAAGGAGATAAGAACATCTTTGCCGGCAAAGAATACGCCGGCATGAGCCAGCTTGCGCTCTGGGGTATCGGAGGTTTGCTTAAGCATGCGGCATCGATTCTTGCTTTCGCCGCTCCCACAACCAATTCGTACAGAAGGCTGGTACCCGGGTTCGAGGCGCCCGTAAACCTGGCTTACTCACAGCGGAACCGCTCCGCGGCAGTCAGGATCCCGATGTATCATGAAAATCCAAAGGCCAAACGTTTTGAGTTCAGGTGCCCGGATCCAAGCTGCAACGGTTACCTCATGTTCACGGCCATCCTGATGGCGGTGCTGGACGGGATTGAAAACAAGGTTGATCCCGGGAAGCCGCTGGATAAGGACATTTATGCCATGTCCGAGAAGGAGCTGGCGAAGATCCCAACCGTGCCCGGATCACTGGCTGATGCGCTCGAAGCCCTCAAAAAGGACCATAAATACCTGGCCAAGGGAGGCGTCTTCACCGATGACCTGATCGAAATGTACATCGATTATAAATGTGAAAATGAAGTCAAGGAACTGGCCATCCGCCCGCATCCCGTTGAATTTTTCCTGTATTATGATGCCTGATACGGATGTTGCGGTACTCTGACGCATCATGGCCTGGTTTCTCTGATCCCGGTTGCTTTATTCATACCGGATTGCATCTGCCGGATTGCGCCTGGAGGCCATTGCGGTCTGCCATGTGACGGATATAGTCGCGATAGCAGCGATTATGATTGCAGCCGACATAAAAATCCATGGGGACGGTGAAGCCTTGTAGGCAAAGTTCACCAACCATTTTTTCAGGGCCCACAGGGTAAGCGGGCAGGCAATGCAGAACGATACGAATACCCACTTCAGAAATCCCAGGGTCAGCATTGCATTCACCTGACCGGATGAAGCGCCAAAGACTTTGCGGATCCCTATTTCTTTCGTCCGTTGTTGAACGATAAAAAGAGACAGTCCGTAAAGGCCAAATCCGGAAATCAGGACAGAAAGCAGCATAAATACGCTGATGATCTCCGATAATTTCCGGGACGAGGCGTACTTGTTTGCCAGGTTATCCGAAAGCAGGAAACCGTCCTGGGAACGGCCGGGAAAATAGGTATTCATTATTTCATGGACCTTGGTGACGCATTCACTGTACTGTCCATCACTATACCGTACCATCAGCCATCGATTGTACAGGGATTCCGGATTCCGGATGACGAATGCAAAACTGCCAATCCGGTCGTGAAGCGAACTGTAGTGAAAATCATTCATTACACCGGCGATGATGAACCGTGTCCTGCCGCTCCCTCCTTCCCGGTCTTCCGTTATGTTAAAATTACTGCCTGCAATGGTCTCCTCGGGGAAATCCTGCAGCAGACGCCTGTAAAAGGTTTCGTTGATTACCCAGCCGTCCATTTCTTTTCCTTCGGGACCGAATTTCCTTAGAAGTTCAATATCGAGGGTTTTAAAAACATCCCGGTCAACCATCCTGAATTCAAACGGGTACTGCAGATGTCCAACCGTAAAATCCATATGCTGGAATACATCCCCGGGATGCTGGTGGACGGTTGAGGCGGATATTACGCCCGCTTGTTTCCGGATTTCCTCCAGTAAAAGGCTGCCGCTTGGTTTCGGGTCGGGTATCCGGACGATGTAAATATTTTCCGGGTTGTATCCAAGGTCCTTGTTATCCATGTACCTGAGCTGTTTTCCGATCATCAGGGAAAACCCGATCAGGAAAAACACGATCCCGAATTGTATCACGGTCAGCACTCCAAGGATCCCGAAAAGGTTTCTGCCGGATGGCAATTCCCCCTTTAACGAATCGATCACGGACCGGAGCGTTCCGTATAAATGCATGCCAGAAGCAACCACAATGACCAGAAAGCACCCCGCAGCAAACGAAAAGAAAAGCATCCTGTGGATTGACTTCCAGGGATCCCATCCGGACCCGAAAATATGCTCCAGCCAGGGACCTGCAAGAAAGATCATACCCCACGAAAGGATCAATCCACTAACTACGAAAATAAAAATCTTCGCAAGAGAGAGAATGAATATTTCAAAGTTGTCTGCTCCCAGTGCTCTCATAATCCCGGTTTCCTTGCTTTGCCTGAGCGCCTGTACGATGGCCGTGTTCAGAAAATTCATGCACAGAAGGATCAGGATGAGTCCGCCAACACTGAAAAGCAGAAAAAGTACCGATTTAAGCATGACCGGTCTGGGTTCACGGTTCAGGTCCGCGGTAAAATGTATTTTCCGGACCGGCTGCAACCTCGAATTGAAGGCTTCCAGCGGCGGACCGAAACTGTTGGCGAGAAAGGGACTCAGAACATCGATCAGGTCGGCTTCCAATGCCTGAGCCCGGCTGTTATCAAAAAGCCTTAGGTAAACGCTCGATCCAAATACTTTTCCCCTTTTCCGGTGATCGATAAATTCCTTAAAATTACCCTCCTGGCTGAAAATCATCCGGAAGCCGAAATGGGTATTCTCCGGTAAGGGTTTTACGATGCCCGCAACGGTAAAAAATCCAAGGCTGTCATGGGTATAATTATCAAATTGGTTGAGAAAAACCTGTTGTCCGTATACCTCCCCTCCCGGGAACAGCCTTTGTGCAAGG
The DNA here is from genome assembly GCA_964575235.1 of uncultured Bacteroides sp. GTDB lineage: Bacteria > Bacteroidota > Bacteroidia > Bacteroidales > SM23-62 > SM23-62. Next base: position 18,659 of record CAZNQG010000019.1, on the reverse strand, counting down.
TCCGCCGTCAGGAAAACCGTATTCGGCAGCCCAAGGTCCTCTTCCCTGCCGGTGATAAACTCAACGTTAAAAAAATCAGGGAATGCAGTATCGGCTATGACGGCTTCCGGCACGATATAATCAGACGTTCCGATGCGTACGACATTGTTACTTGTTTGAATAAACGATGTAATGCTCTCAATTTCAGTCCTGCCGGTAAGGGCATCGCTGTAGCTTGCAAAGGAACTGGCCCAATACTTCCCGTCTCCCAGGCCGGAAATAATCCGGTAGGTCCGTTCAGATTTCGGTATATGCCTGTCAAAACTCCATTCATAGGAAGCGTAAACGAATATGACAATACATGCTGCGAGCGAGACCGACAATCCCACAAGATTTATCAGCGTAAACGATTTCTGTTTCAGAAGTTTTCGTATCGCCAGCCTTATACTGAATGTTTTCATTTCGGGATTTGCACACCGGATCTAAAGTTATAACTTATTTTTAAGTTCGGTTAACTTATTATTAAATATTTTGTGTTGCCATTCTGATCACAGGATGATTAAAGAATGTCTATTCTGGTCATCTTCAGATCTTTCAGATCGGAACTGTTACCATAATAGACTTCATATTCGCCCGGCGTTACAGCCATTTTACGCTGGCCCCAATCGTAAAACTCAAAAGAAAACGGAGGAAGAAGGATGCTTACCGATCCGGTTTCCCCGGCATCCAGTTCAATGCGTTTAAAACCTTTGAGCGTTTTCAGCGGACCTCCGGCATCGTTCACTTTCCGGACATACACCTGAACCACTTCAGTTCCCTCGCGGCTGCCTGTATTGGTTACAGGGACGGTGATCTGTACCGATTCATCGGTATTTATCGTTGACTTATCCAGCCTTGCAGTTCCAATTTTGAACGCGGTATAACTTAATCCATAGCCGAATGGGAATAAGGCATCATCCGTGTAACGGTAGGTTCGTCCTTCCATGGAATAATCCTCGAAATCTCCGAGCTGATCTGAATTTTTATAAAAGCTTACCGGCAGTTTTCCGGATGGGTTATAATCACCAAACAGCACGTCGGCTACTGCCTGGCCCCCGGATTCCCCGCCATACCAGGCCTGCAGGATGGCCTCGCAGGATTCGGTTTCGGGTGTAAGGGCGATCGCGGAACCGGAACAGTTCACGAAAATGACTTCCTTCCCGGCTTCTTTCAGTTCTTTCAGGCAATTGCGCTGTACCGGGGGAAGTTCAATGCTGGTACGGTCACCCCCTTTGAAACCCGGATAGGATACCGGCATTTCTTCCCCTTCGAACAGATTTGAAAGACCCCCAACAAATATTACCACATCCGTCCCGTTCAGCTTTGTGATCAATCCGCCAAAATCGATATCAACTTCCTTCCCGAAATCGAGTTCGATATCCGCCTGCCAGCTATGCAACTGGCTATAGTGAACTTCAATCTTATATGTTTCCCCGGCCTCAACCCGGTAAGGGATCCTGGACGGCCGGGTCCTCCAGTTGATGTAACGTTCTATTACGGGTTCGCCGTTAACCAGCAGCTCCAAAGATCCCGTTGCCCCGCACCTGAATACGATTTCTTCACTCTCATCCGGTGTGAATTCGGTTTCATAGACGGCAGAAAAACCCTCTGGCTTCACACCCGGTGCAAATTCATGCTGACCGGCAGTGGTTAATTTTATCGGATCGACGATTTGCAGGGTTGCAATTGCCTCTCCGCTTCTGTCAGGGGTGTTCCAGTACTGGGCTTTAAATCCCGTCTTACCGTCAACAGAACATTTCTGAAAATAAGTTTCAATTTTTTTATCCTCCACCAAATCGCAGGCACGGTCGTAGATAACCCTGTCAGGCGAGACTTTTGATTTTATCCCTTTAAGAACGGTAACCGTCTGGATCGGAGTCCCGTTATAATTACCCCACAAAACGGTCTCATCATCCGCATTGGGACCTATTACGGCAATATTTTCGATTGATTTCTGTAATGGGAGTACATGGTTCCGGTTTTGAAGAAGTGTCATGGACTCCCGGGCCATTTCAAGCGCCATCTGCCGGTGTTCTTCATTATTTACGACCGATATTGGGATCCGGGACCAGGGCACCAGCGAATCGGCATCCATCTCGCCCAGATCGAAACGGCCGGTCAAAACACGCATCAGACTTCTGTCGATATCTTCTTCTTTGATCAGTCCCCTGTTTACGGCATCCGGCAGAGCAATATAAATCTTATTCCGCCAGACGCACTCCAGATCGGTACCCGCCAGCACCCCCTTTGCCGAGGCATGAGCCGCATCCGACGAAACCTTGTGGTTCCTGACAAAATCAGATATAGCGTCGCAATCTGAAACAACCATATACTTAAATCCCCATTCATCCCGGAGGATTCTTTGCAGGAGCCTGGTATTGCCGCAGCACGGTTCGTCATCCAGGCGCTGATACGCACACATTACCTCGCGCACACCGGCTTCCTGAACCAGGGCCTTAAATGCCGGCAGGTATGTCTCATAAAGATCACGCGGACTCAAATTGCTGATATTGAGCTCATGGCGGCTCCATTCGGGACCCGAGTGCACGGCATAATGCTTGGCACAGGCCAGCAATTTACGATACCGGGCATCCCCGGGGCCCTGCAATCCCTTAACCACTGAAATCCCCATGCGGGATGTCAGATAAGGGTCCTCCCCATAAGTTTCCTGTCCCCTTCCCCATCTCGGATCCCTGAATATATTGATATTCGGAGTGAATACGGAAAGACTGAGAAAACGGCGGTTTTCCAGGCCTTTCCTTCGAGCCTCATTATACTTTGCCCGTGTTTCATCCGATACAGCGTTGAAAATCCTGTAAACAAGCTCGTCATCAAACGAAGCGGCCATGCCTATCGGTTGGGGAAATACCGTCACATCATTATTATTGGCCAGGCCGTGCAAAGCCTCGCTCCACCAGTTGAATTTTTCGATTCCCAAACGGGGGACAGCATCCGATTGATCATGCATTAAGGAAGCTTTCTCTTCAAGTGTCAACCGGGTGATCAGATCTCTTGCCCTTTCTTCGGAACTTAAATCCGGATTCTGGTAAGGCAGCTTTTGAGCCCAGGAGGACAGGGGAATAAGTAATCCTGCGATCAGTAATTTGTAGTTCATAATCTTAAAAATTTATTATTTCAAATTTTAACGGTTTCAATTCTATAAGTCTAATCTACAAATCTTACTCATACCTTTCAGTCTGTTTTGCCTGAAATTATACTTTATCACCGGAATATTATGTTCTCACCGTATAGATCCCAGGTTCCCCATCATATCGAACAACATCCAAATCGAACATCAATCCGGACTGTTGGTCTCTTCCGCTATTTTTTCCCGGAAGGTATTTTCCCAAATGCATCCATTGAGCGGCAGGATAGAGCATGGTTTATATTTTGTTTAAAAGAATACGAAGCAAAATCATCCGGTTCCCCTGTCCCTTCCCTAACTTTGATTCTGCATCAGGATTTCCCCCGTGAAGTATATTGCCGATATCCATCTCCATTCCCGCTATTCAAGGTCAACAAGCAAGAACCTTAACCTTGAATCGATCTATCAGTGGGCCAGAATAAAAGGGATCCATGTCGTGGGTACGGGCGATTTTACGCACCCGGAATGGATAAAGGAACTGGAGGAAAAACTGGAACCCGGGGGAAACGGCCTTTTCCGCCTGAAAGTCCCCCCGGCAGAACCGGGCCTGCCGAATATCCGGACCCGGGAAATCGACGTGCAATTCTGCCTTAGTACCGAGATATCCTCCATCTATAAATACGGGGAGAAGGTCCGGAAGAATCACAACCTTGTGCTGGCCCCCGATATCGAAACGGTAAAAAGAATCAATGCCCGATTGAGCGCGATCGGCAACCTGGCATCCGACGGCAGGCCGATCCTGGGTCTCCCGTCCAGGGACCTGCTCGAGATCGTGCTGGAAACCTCGGCGAACGCTCATCTTATTCCCGCCCACGTCTGGACGCCCTGGTTCTCGACGCTGGGTTCCAAGGGAGGTTACGACAGCATCGAGGAATGCTTCCGCGACCTGTCGGAACATATTTTCGCCCTGGAAACGGGTCTGTCCTCCGACCCGGACATGAACTGGAAACTTTCCGCGCTGGACCGGTATTCCCTGGTTTCGAACTCCGATGCCCACTCTCCCCGGAACCTGGGCAGGGAAGCCAACATCTTCGACACGGAGATCTCGTACCCTGCCATGATCGAAGCCCTGAAAACGAAAAAGGGTTTTTTGGGCACCTACGAGTTCTTCCCCGAAGAAGGGAAATACCACATGGATGGACACCGGAAATGCAACGTGTCTTTGGAGCCCTGGGAAAGCCTCGAACGGAATAACCTTTGTCCCCGCTGCGGAAAACCCCTGACCATAGGCGTTCTGCACAGGGTCGAAAAGCTGGCCGACAGGGAAAGTCCCCTGAAACCCGAAGATTCACCCGGGTTCGAATACATCATTCCCCTGCCGGAAATCATCGCCGAATTAAAGGGTACCGGTCCGGCTGCAAACACGGTACAGCAGGCCTATACCCAGATCATTTCGACTTTTGGGAATGAGTTCGAACTCCTGCACGCTGTACCCCTTGGGGAAATCAAATCGAAATCCGGGGAATTGCTCGCAGAGGCGATACGGCGCCTGCGCAATCACGAGGTAAAACCCCAGGCAGGGTACGACGGGCAGTACGGGGTGATCAGGGTCTTTAATCCCGGGGAGATCAACCGTATATGCGGCCAGACCGATATATTCGGCGAAGGAATGACCGAAACAATGGCAAGGAGAAGCGCCAAAAACCGGACGTTGGATTACGCCCCGCGGATTGAAGAAGAGGGAACGCCGCTTGAAGGGCCCAACGAAGAACAACGCCGTGCCATTGAACAGGAAGGGAACGTTCTGGTAAGCGCGGGACCGGGGACGGGCAAAACGGCTACGCTGATACGGTGGATCATTCACCAGATTGAAAACAAAGGGACCGACCCATGCGAGGTTATGGCCATCACTTTTACCAACAAAGCGGCGGATGAATTGAGGGACAGATTGCATAAGCAGATCGGAACAAGGGCAAACGATGTGCTGGTGGGTACGTTCCACGCCTTAGCCTACCGGTTCCTGAAAGAGATCGAGCCCGGAACCGGGGCGATCTATGACCGGAGTAACAGGGTGAGCCTGTATAAAATACTTTTTCCGGGACTCGACCGGACAGCAATCCATAACCTGTCCCGCTCTTACGAAGAATACTACGAAAAAAACCGTTCCCAGATCGAAGAGGAATCCCAGGAATACTTCAGGGCATACAACGAGCACCTTGCCGAAAATCATGCCGTCGATCTGTCGGGCATCATCCGCAAGGCGAATGAACTCCTGAAAGAGGCACCCGGCACTATAACGAACCGGTATAAATGTCTTGCCGTTGATGAATTCCAGGACATCAACCCGGTCCAGTATGAATTTGTCAGGATCCTTTCGGGAAACGGGCAGAGCACACCGGCCATGCGGGTTTTTGCCATAGGTGATCCCAACCAGTCCATTTACGGGTTCCGCGGATCGGATATAAAGCTGTTTTACAGGTTAAAGGAAGACCTGAAGGCAACCGAAATTCACTTGCGGAAAAACTACCGCAGTCAGGCAAATATACTGGCTGCCGGGAACATGCTGATCTCACATAACCGGCAGGAGCGGAATGCAGATCTCGAAGCCGCAAAAACCTCAAATGTAACGGTTAAACAGTACGTTGCAGAGGATTCAAGGCAGGAAGCGGCTTATATTGCCGACCAGATCCTGAATTACGTTGGGGGAGTGGACACACTGAGTACCGGGTATGCCCGGTCGGATTACGACTATGCATTCTCCGATATTGCCGTTTTATACCGTACACACCGGGCTGCCGACGACATTTCAGAACAGTTGAAACGGAAAGGCATCCCCGTCTTGCTGAGCGACGGCACTTCCTTTTTCTCGGAGCCTCCTTTCGATGTGATTGCATACGCACTCCAGCTGTTGCAGAACAAACTTAACGTGGTCGCCCTGTCGGGATTGTCGGACAGGCTCTTGGAGGCAAATGAACAGGAGAAACGGTTCCTGCTGAAAAGATACCTGGAGAACGGATCCGGCCCTGAAGACTTTTCGGGGGATGAAAACTGGGAAAAATGGATGATGCTGTATGACCAGCTTCGTTCCGGCTTCGATAAAAACGGTCTTCAGGATACCCTGCAGCAATTGTTGGATTTCTTCCTTCCCGCCTCCGAACTCTCCGACCAGGAGCAGATCAAGAGGGAAATGATCCTGAAGCTGGCGGAGGGATTCAATGAAAATCCCGGAGACTTCCTGCAAAAATTCGTTCTGTCCCCCTACACCGACGCCGGTAGGCTGGACAGCGGCGGGGTGCGCTTACTGACCTTCCATGCCGCCAAGGGACTGGAGTTTCCCGTGGTATTCATTGCCGGGGCCGAGGAAGGGATAAGTCCCCTCGATCGACAAGATACGGATATGGAAGAGGAACGCAGGCTGTTTTACGTGGCCATGACCAGGGCAAAGGACGAATTGCAGATCGTCCGTTCGAAAAAGAGATGGCTGTACGGCCGGGAAAAAGAAATGTCCCCTTCCCGCTTCCTGGGCGAACTGGATCCGGAACACCTGCAAAGGGTCGATTTTAAAACTTCCCCAAAAAGCGAGCCTGCCGAACATCAATTAAAATTGTTTTAGGCTTTGCTGTAAACTTTCGGTGAAAGACAACAGATGCAGCAGGAGATGGGCTTGAACCCTCGGCCGTATGATTATGAATCTTTAGGTCAGTGCTTGAATATCAGTATTTTATTGAAACGGGTATATGATAATAGGCACTTTTAGGGTATTATCAGACCCCGTTTTACAGCATCGGTCTCATGGATTCGCGTTTATCAGGCTGCCTATTCCGGTCACTGATGAAGTTATCGTCGGATTTCCCTTGTAGTAAACATTTCCCACACCTGTAATGATTACATCAAGCGTACTGATTACATGGACCTGGATGTTGCCTACACCGATCGATGTAATGGTGCAGGCATCCACCTTCATATCATACGCCAGGACGTTCCCAACTCCCGTAAGGTTAATGATCAGCTCATCCTGGTCTTCACCCGACAGTACAAAATCCCCTACCCCCGTCAGATCAATCCGGGTTATGGATGGTATGGTAATGTCAAAGCGTATTTCCTCCTGGCTATCGATGGATACCCCATCCTCAATCCCGATTTTCAATGTATATCCAACTACTTCGTAGGTCATGACATCGATGATGTTTTGCTGGGCTTTCAGTTCGACTGACTGGGGACTTCCGATGGTAATATAAAAATTGGCAACACCTGCGTTTTCAATTTTATCGAAAGAGGTAAAGTCCGGGTTCCTGGTGACGATTGGGCCCGTTCCGACTACCTTCCGGTCATCATTGTTACTTCCATTGCCTTCCTCACATGCCGATGTGATAAAAACAAGTGAAGTGACTGTCAGTAATAAAATAATTGTTCTCACGGTTTTGGTTTTAAGATTTTATGATGGAATACGCGTAATTTGATTCTAATTCAGGGGATAGCGGTAACCGACCCAGTTATCCAGGGTATACAGGTATTCAGTAACCCACTCGGGACTGACAGCTTCATCCAGACATCCTGTTGTGGCAGGGGTCAGTACGTGCCCGGCACCTTCAATGGTAATGACCATGTAATCCTGGTTCCCGGCTTTTCCAAGGGCAGCTTGATATGCCTGGGCCCCCTGCACGGGATCGACATTCTTATCCAATTCCCCGAAAAACACCAGGGTGGGAATGGTTGTCTTTTCTATAATCTCCATTGGATTCCAGAAAGCATCTATTTCCTGCGGCCATGCTTTCCACTGCCCCTTTTCAGAAACAGACAAGCCCGTCTGATCTGTAATTCCCGGGAGATTCACCAGAATTTCGGCCGCTTCCTTGTATTCATTGTACTGCGTTGCTTTGCACATCTGCTACCAGTATTCTTCGGCATCGGCCACCTGCACCGCTGTGCCACCCTTGCATGCCACCACCTGTCCCATCTGGTAAGCCATCTGCTCGATACCATCTTCACCCCCTCCGCTGACTACGATCATAAAAGCTGCATCCTCAGTCTTTTCAAGTGCCTTTGGCATCACCCAACCGGCCTGGCTGACGCCCCAGAGTCCTATGGACGAGCTCAGGACGGAGGTATTTTCGTTCAGTGCCCTGATTGCATCGACAAGAATATTCGCTCGCTCGGATATCGTATACCCCTGTGTGAATGAACCCGTTGATTCCCCGCTGCCGGGCTTGTCCCACGAAAGCACCGCGTAGCCGTTTCGCAGGAAAATCTCAATCAGGGGTTCGAAGTCCACCGCCCCATTCCTGGTGGCACCGCCGGAACCATGAACCATTACTATAACCGGGAACAGTTCCCCTTCGACAGGTGTCCTGAAATCCCCAACAATTGAAAAACCGTCAGAATTGAAACTTAGTTCATAAACAAGCGCGGATTCTTCACCGAACCGTTTGGTGACAGTTGACCCGTAAACAGGATTCAATTCCGGATCCTTATTTTTTTCACAAGAAAGGAGTATGCAAATCAACAATAGCATGAACAAGACAAACCGCCTGGAATGGATTTTTCCAGCGATACTTTTAAAAGGCTTGATATCAAACATTGGTCAGGGGTTTGATCAAAATTAACCATTGCCCGAGTGAATGTCAATAACGATGATATACAACATTATTTGATCCGGCAGCCATACCTGATAATCGGACTCCAACCCCCTTTCAATGAAAAAAGGCACCCTTTATGAGTACCTTACTTGTTATTAATCAGCAGTAGCGAGAGAGGGACAATCACCCTCGACCTCATGATTATGAATCATCAACCTGTAAATTTGATATACTGATTGTCAGGCAATTACAATTCATTAATCTTACACTATGCAGGATTTTGCAGGAAAATCCTACACCAAAATCCTACACCTGATCTGTCATGACTACAGCTCAGCTATTTTACTGATTGCATATAATGGTAGGTTTGTCATCCAATCTTCCTTCCGGAAATCTGACATAGATGTTCTAATGGCGGTATTTGGTTCATATTTCCGGTAATATATTCTGAGGCTCTTTGCCCGGAGATTTTCTTCTGATTTAACTTCTACCGGAATGATTTCCCCTGAGTATTGGATCAGAAAATCAATTTCAGATTTTGACTTTTCGGCCGACCAATAGTATACGGCAATATCCGGTATGGATTTTAGCTGCTGTAATACGAATTGTTCAGTCAAGGCGCCTTTAAACTCGCTAAATATTAAATTTCCCTCAAGCAATGTCCTGACATCTAAATCACCCATCGCCCCAATTAGTCCTACATCAGTCATGAATAATTTAAATGCATGGAAATCTTCATAGGCCTTCAACGGAATTCCAGGTTTTGATACCCTGCTTACCTTATGTATTAATCCACAATCTATCAGCCAGGATAAAGCCATTTCATAATCTTTTGCTCTTGAGCCCGGCTTGACCGCTTTATATATGAATTTCCGGTTCTCTTTGGCCAGTTGTGAAGGAATTGAATTCCAAAGCATCCTTATTCGTGGAACAACATTATTTGGAGCATGCTTGGAAAAATCATTCTCGTACGCTTCAAGTAAACGCTTCTGTATCGTTCTGACCTTCCTGTAATCATTCTCCTCGCAATAGGAAAGTACTGTTTCAGGCATTCCCCCAATGTAATAGTAACTGCGCAGGTATTGAATTAATTTCGATTTGAAACTTTTTATCAGTGCCCAATCCTTCTTAATAATCAAATCCAGGAGTGGCTGTTGATCCAAAGCCAGTAGAAACTCTTCAAAATTAAGTGGAAATAAATCCATAAACTCAACCTTACCTACCGGAAATGATGATTTTTCATGCAGAGATACTCCAAGTAAAGATCCCGCTGATACTATATGATACTGGGGTGCATTTTCGCAGAAGTACTTCAAAGATGTGACAGCTCCTTTTGCTTCCTGTATTTCATCGAAGATTATTAAAGTATTATCTGCATTGATCTTTACTCCTGTTTCTATCTGAATAGCTGTAATAATGCGATTGACATCATAATCTTCCTTGAAAAGAGTATGGAGAGACCTGGAACTTTCAAAGTTTACGTAAGCTATCTGTTCGTACTCATTTTTCCCAAATTCCTTCATAAGCCAGGTTTTACCGACCTGACGAGCACCTCTGATAATTAATGGCTTACGTTCTGGTCTGGCTTTCCAGCTCTTTAAGTCTTTCATTGCATATCGTTGCATAACATCTAATTATTATTTTTTCTACCGTCTATTTGTGCAAATATACATTTTTTCGAACGTATTTATGCATTCCAATACATTTAATCGAATGACTTTTATTAAAAAATTGCTAAACCTTTTAGTGAAGGTGAATGCGTAGGGTGTAAAAAACAAGCAGTTACAAGAAAGTCTCATGACTGCTGCAATACAAAGTAGCGAGAGAGGGACTTGAACCCTCGACCTCATGATTATGAATCATGCGCTCTAACCACCTGAGCTATCTCGCCTTTTTCGGTGCGCAAATATAGGCCGTTTTTTTGGTTTCTCAAAGCTTGCTGTCGGGGAAGAGTTTTTTCCAGTCATGGGGCTGGTCGTACAGCCATTTGTCAAACCAGGCCATGATGGTGTTGTGCCATTCGATGCGCTTGGAGTAGATCAGGATCCAGTGATCCTCCCCTTCCACCTGCACCATCTCGACCGGCTTGCCCAGGATCTTCAGTCCCACCCAGAGCTGCAGGGATTCGCCGAGGGGAACGTTGGTATCGTCCGATCCGTGCAGCAGGAGCAGCGGGGTGTTGATCTTATCCGCGTTGAACAGGGCGCTCTGGTCGATATAAATGTCTTTCCGGTTCCAGGGATAGGAGCCGCCGGTGGCCTCCGAAGAGTATACGTAACCCCAGTATCCTTCTCCCCAGTAGGAACCGATGAAGCTGATGCCCGCATGGGATATGGCACAGGTAAAAATATCCGTCTCGGTCTGCAGCAGCATGGTCATGAAGCCCCCGTAGGATGCCCCGATGCAACCGACCTTCTGTGCGTCTACAAAGTCATGGGCTTCAATGAATTTTTTCGTCCCCTCGATGATCTCACCGGCGGTGGTCTTCCCCCAGTTGTTCTGGTGGCGGGCCGAGAATTCCTGGCCGAAACCGGTTGCACCGCTGGGCTGGGGCACGTACACCACGTAATCCTCGCCGGCCCATATGTCTAGCGGGTATCGACCGCCAAAGCTTTTTTCGATGGGCGAGGTCCCCCCGTAATAATTCACGATCAGGGGATATTTCCTGCCCGGATCGAAATTCCTGGGATAAAGGAAGAATCCCCGGATGGTGGTTCCGTCCGATGCTGTGAAGTCCCATTCTTCAGAATTCCCGAAACTTACGTTCTCGTAAGTCTTTTCTTCCGTGCGGTCGAACGGGCTGTTTGCGTCGGACTGCAGGTCCAGGATCCAGGCCTTGTTCGGGCTTCCCAGGCTGCTGCCCGTATAGGCTGCCATCAGGGATTCGTCCGCGATGCTCAGCGAACCCATAACCTCCGGCACCGTCGGGATCATGGAAAAGGAACGGCTTTCGGGATCCCATGCGAACAACCGGACATACATCTGGTCCCCGGCCTTTACATAGATCCGGTTGTCGACCGGTTGCCAGTGGGACTCCTCGATGCTGGGATCGAAATCACGGGTGATGGGATCCACTTCCCCGGTGGCGATGGTATAGATGTAAAGCTGCCCGTCGTAATTATTGGCGATGGGCTGGTCACCGATGTTCCTTCCGGTCTCCCCGAACAGGTCCGGTCCCCCTCCCACCAGCAGCTGCATTCCGTCCGGTGAGAATTCGGCGTACCCGCTCCATCGGAAATCCTTCCACAGGGTATCGCACCGACCCGCCTGCAGGTCCATCAGGTACATGTTCTGCAGGCTGAACGGGCGCTGGGTCGGGTTCGGACGCCGGGTCGAAAACACGATAGAATTACCGTCCGGGCTTATGTCGTGAAGGTAGGCCGAGCGTTCCCCGAAGGTAAGGCGGGTACTTACACCGGTATTCACGTTGTACCGGTAAAGGGCCGTGACCGTGTATGGCCTGAATGTCCGGTTGTATAGCTCGTCCATATAGTGCAGGGATGACTTTTCATCCCCCTTCTTTTTCTCCGTCCGCCCGTATACGATGAATTTCTCGTCATCCGACCAGCTGACGTTCCCCAGGTCCTCGATGTTTTCAAGGACGGGATACTCGACGCCCGATTCAAGGTCATAAACCATTACCGAATTCCCGTTCTCGGTTTCCAGGGTATAGTAAAGTTTTTTCCCGGACGGCATCCATTGATATCCCGTTGTGCCCGCTTTCCGGAAGCTCTGAACGATTTTTCCCGTGGCAACCTCCTTGATCTCGGTCCATTTCTCGGATTTGCCGCTCTCGGTGTTGACCCGGCTGTAGTCCACCTCCGCCAGGGTACCGTCCGGCGACAGGGATACGCCGCCCAGCTTGACCCCCTCAAGCAGGTGGTGAATGTTCATGGCGCTCAGGGGCGAAAGGCTGACCAGGGCGGTCGAGTCCTTCCCCTTGCCCAGGGAGGCCCGGAGTTTCCACTTGTTCTTATCACCCTTTATGTAAAGTGATTTAACCAGCACCAGGAATTTACCCCGGTCCAGTTCCAGGGTGGCTGTTTTACTCCCGGTTTTCCCTTCCCCGGATTCATCGTAGCAGGATCCCACCTTTTTGCCCTCGAGGAATATTTCGAACATCTGGGGACTCTCGACCTTGCAGGTATAATCATACAATCCGTCCGATTCCAGGTAAAAAGCAAAATAGGCGATCTGGAATTCCGGCTTTTCGGGTTTGAGGCTGATGTAACCGTCTTCGGAAACCTCTTCCGAGTCCCAGGTCCGCGGACGGTAATCGTCCCAGAGCAAGGGCGACCCTTCACGGGGATGATACTCTCTCAGGTCCATGTATCCGTTGGAAAGGATGTTTTTGTTGCCAAAGGCTTCGCCCGATACATTATTTCCGTTGATGAATCCCGGTTTGCTTACCGGCAGGGGCCCCATCACCAGCCAGGCATCGACCTGCTGGGCGTGAGTCCATCCGGATACGGCCATCCACATGGCCAGCGAGAAAAACAAAGATCCTTTCTTCATAATTTGCGGTAAGTTGATTGGATAGAATTTAAATTTAGCGAAAATCTTCGCAGAAAAGTCGGTCCGGCATTAAAACGCGTATGTTTTAAAAAACCATCCGGAAGGTGGTTTCCACACCGGGTTCGGAAGAGACCCGTATGCTCCCCCGGTGCATCCTCATGATGTTCCGCACCAGGGCCAGGCCAATACCCGAGCCGCCCTGCCGGGTGGTATAGAAGGGAATGAAGACCTTTTCAAGGTCCCCTTCCGGTATGCCCCTGCCGTTGTCCGTGATGCTGATCATGCACTGCTTGCCCGGAACTTTAAGGGCATCAATCCGTATGGATTTCCGTCCCGGGGCATCCAGTGCCTCGATGGCATTGCCCATCAGGTTGATCAGGGCCTGTTCGACCAGTTTCCGGTCTGCATAAAGGACCATCTCCGGTGATTCCAGGTTCCGTTGAAAATCGATGCTTCCTTCCTTCAGGCGTTTTTCAAACAAAACGGAAATACCCTGGAAAAGTTCCCCGAGCATGATCTTTTCTAACTTCGGCTCGGGCAGCAGGGTCACTTTCCTGAATTGCTGCACGAACTCCTCCATGCCCGTGCTGCGCTCCCGGATGATCTTCAATCCCTCAATCAGGTCTTCCCTCAGCCCGGACAGCCGGCTGCTCTCCTCCTCCGCCGGGCTCCTTTCCTCTTCCAGCAGCTCCAGAAGGGTTTGGGCGGAAGAGGCGATCGGTCCCGCGCTGTTCATAATCTCATGCGTCAGGACACGGATGACCCTCTGCCAGGCTTCCACCTCGTTAGCCTCGAGTTCCTGCTGTATGTTCTGGAAAGTCAGAATCCGTATTCGTTCCTTTTCCAGTTTGATTTCCGTGCATCCCACAAACAACTGCATCCGGGATTCCCCGGTGATCTCGGAGGGATTATGGATCGAGAGGCGGACCAGTTTCCTTTCCCCTGCCTGCATTTGCCGGAGCTGGCCGGAAAGTCCTTCCTGCAACCGGTCCAGTTCCTCCAGAGACGACGGACCGGGAATTCCCAGCAGTTCTTTAAGCGTCCGGTTTGCCAGGCGGATCTCCCCCTGCTCCCCGAAGGCCAGGATCCCCACACCCGCATGCTCGGTTACCGTCTGGAAATATTCCTTCTGCCGCCGGCTTTCCAGGCTCATCTGCCTGTTTTTGTCCAGCAGGCCGGCCATGGCGGCATACAGCTCCCGGAACGATTTGTCCCTGAAACCATCCTCCTGCGATAGGCCCAGGTCGTCGAAACGGAAGGCCTCGAAGAAATTCCTCAGCTTGCGGTTCACCCTGTTCTGGGAGCGGACGAAAAGAAATACCTGTATCGCAAGCAATGCCAGGATATTCAGCAGGATCAACGGATCCCGGTTGGAGATCCAGAAATAGACCAGCGCCAGCAGGGTGCAGGTCAGCAGGATGATCCTCAGGATAATGTCCGTTAAAAGCCTTTTGTACATTATAGCTACAGTCCGTATTTTTTCATCTTCCGGTAGAGGGTCTGCCGGCTCAGGTCCAACTCCATGGCCGTCCGCGATATATTGCCCGCATGTTTGCGAAGGACCCTCGCGATGATTTCACGCTCGTAATCCTCCATCGTGCATTCTCCCTTTAGAACGGCCGGTTCCGGGGCTTTTGAGGCGGGAGAGAAAAGTCCGGGACCCAGGACTTCCGACTCCGTCATGATCACCGCCTTCTCCACCGAATGTTTCAACTCCCTTACGTTCCCCGGCCATTCGTAACTGCGTATCGTATCCAGGGCGGAGGCCGTGAACCGGAGGCCCGGTTTATCGTATTTCTGTGAAAACAGCTTGAGAAAATGCGTTGCCAGCTCCGTAACGTCCTCCCCCCGTTCATGCAGGGTCGGGATAAGGAGTTGAACGGTGTTGATCCGGTAGTACAAATCCGCACGGAACAGGTCATCCCGGATCATCTGCTCCAGATTCCTGTTCGTGGCACAGATCAGCCGTATGTCGACGGCCACCGGCTGGTTTGACCCCAGGGGCACCACCTCCCGGTTCTGCAGTACCGTCAGCAGCTTGGATTGCAGGGGGAGGGACAGGTTGCCGATTTCATCCAGGAACAGCGTACCCCCGGAGGCCGCCTTGAATTTCCCGATGCGGTCCGCCCTGGCATCCGTGAAGGCCCCTTTCCGGTGCCCGAACAGCTCGCTTTCAAAAAGGGTTTCCGGAATGGTTGAAAGATCGACAGCCAGGAATATTTCGGCAGAACGGGCGGAACGGCGGTGGACCTCCCGGGCAACCAGTTCCTTGCCGGTGCCGTTTTCACCGGTGACCAGCACATTCGCGTCCGTTCGCGAAACTTTTGCAATGGCCGTATCGACCGCCTGCATAGCCGGGGAATTCCCGGGCAGATAGCGGAACTCCCTTTCCAGGTCCGACCGGAGGGCGGTCTGTTTCATGCTTAAATCCCGGATCCGCTGCCTTGATTTCCGGAGCGCCAGGGCCGTCGACAGGGTGGAGAGCAGCTTCTGGTTGTCCCAGGGTTTCAGTACAAAATCGACGGCTCCCTCCCGGATTGCCTTAACGGCCAGGTCTATGCCGCCGTAGGCCGTGATGAAAACGACCGATGCTTCCGGGTCTATGGCCAGGATCTTCCTCAGCCATTTCAGTCCCTCCCTCCCGCTGCTCTCCCCTGCAGTGAAATTCATGTCGAGAAGGATCACATCCGGCCCTTCACCGTTCAGAATCTCCGGCAGGCGGGCGGGATCTTCTGCCGTAATCACCTCACGGAAGCGGTTTTTAAGGAAAAGATGCAGCGAACGGACTACCCCCGGGTTGTCGTCCACGATCAGTACGCTGCCGTCTTTTTTCTCCATTCTATCGAATTCCTTTCCGTAAAGCTAAAAGATTGCCGTTAAAAAACAATGGGATTGTATGATTTTGTTACAACCATTGTATGATAATGGAGCATTTTTCGTTTGCCTCCACACGGCTCCAAATATGTATATAACTGATATTCAAAAAATTGTAAAAAAAGGCACTGAATTTGGTTTTAAACCACGGATACCCATAAATTTACGATCATGCTCCGGAATTACCTGCTCGTAGCCATCCGCCACATCCTGAAGGACAAGGCATTCTCCGCCATCAACATCTTGGGTCTTTCGCTGGGCATGGCATTCACCATCGTCATCCTCCTTTGGATCCAGGATGAACTCAGCTACGACAAGTTCCATGCCCACCATAACCGCATTTACCATGTGTACCTGAGGGTGCTTGACGTACACACCTCTTTCAATTTTCAGCCGACAACATCCCATGAAATGGCTGCAGCCATGCTACGGGATATACCGGAAATCGAGCGTGTCTGCCGTATGAATTCCCTCGGGGAACTTGCCTTCAGGGCAGGGGACAACACCTTTATCGAAAGCGATGGATTCGCCGTGGATACGGGGTTTTTCAGCATGTTCACCTACCGGGTCATGGAGGGGGATCCCGCAGGAGCCCTGGAGGACCCCTCATCCATTGTGCTCACGGAAGGGATGGCCAGGAAATATTTCGGGGACGCGGATCCGATCGGGCAGACGGTCCGCATAAATAACCGGGTAGAGCTTACCGTCCGGGGCGTTATCGGGGACGTCCCCCCCAATACACACCGTACCTTCGATTTCCTGGTGCCCTTCGGCCTGAACCCGGTTTTCGGTTTTGACATTAGTGAAACCGGGAACCTGTACAGCAACTGCAGGATGGATACCTACGTAATGCTGGATGAGAATGCCGATCCCGCGGCCGTAAAAGCCAAGGTCACCGAAACCTTCCGGTTCGAAGGGGACATCCGGGGGGAGACCTTCCTGGTCGCTCTTCCCAGGACAAACCGGTACAGCCAGGTGGGCGGGGACATGCTGATCTATCTGTTTTTCGTCGTCGCCATACTGATCCTGCTGATCGCATGCATCAACTTCATGAACCTCTCCACGGCCAAGGCTACGGTCCGCATCAAGGAGGTGGGAATACGGAAGGTGTTTGGCGCCAGCCGGGGCGATCTGTTCCGGCAGTTCATGGGAGAAACTTTCCTTTATGCCCTCGTATCGTTGAATTTCGCACTGATCGTGGCCAGCCTGTTCATGCCGGTGCTGAACCGGATGAGCGGAAAGGAAATCCATCTGAATTACATGCAGCCAACGTGGATCGCCATCCTGCTTGTCATCTGGATATTTACCAGTTTTACAGCGGGGTCCTACCCCTCCGTCCTGCTGGCCGGCAGGCTTCCCGTACGTATCTTCCAGCAGCAGGGTTACGCCGGATCGGGGCGCTCGCCGCTGAGGGTTATCCTGGTCACCTCCCAGTTCGTCTTCGCTACTCTTTTCCTGATCACCGCCCTGGTGGTAAACCGGCAGTTCCATTATATGGACCGTGCTGACCTTGGATACGAAAAGAAGGACCTGCTTTACCTGAGGTTGAGGGACCAGACCAGGGACAGGTCCGGCGTCATCAAAACCAGCCTCCTTTCCCTGCCCGGTGTAAGTGCAGCCACCAACACCTCCCATTTACCCGTACTGATCGCAGGCGGATACTACCAGGTCTGGGGAAGATCGGACGAAGAGGCTCGCTATCTGGCTTCCGTGGCCGTGGATTACGATTACGTCACAACCATGGGAACCGAAATGGCCCTGGGCCGGTTTTATTCGCGGGATTATTCCGGTGATTCGGTCAATGCCGTGGTCATCAATGAAACGGCCGCAAAAGCCATGGAATGGGAAGATCCCGTCGGGGAATCCTTTTTCTACAGGGGCGATCATTATGATATCATAGGCGTCATGAAGGATTTCCATCACCTACCCCTGTTGCTGAAGATCACTCCGCTGGTCTTCAGACTTCATCCGGCAGGAAACGATTACCTTCTGGTCCGCCTGGAACCCTCCGGTCCGGAGGCAAGGGCCCGCACCCTGGAACAGATCCGTGTTGCCTGGAAGGATGTTTCCCCGGACTTCCCCATCGAATACAATTTTGTGGAAGACTACCGCTTCCCACAGGAACAGACCATCGAGACGGCTGAAAAGTTGATGTGGTATTTTACCCTGCTGGCCATTCTTATTTCAGGCCTTGGGTTATACGGTCTGTCCACCTTCATGGCTGAACGGCGAACCCATGAAATCGGCATACGGAAAGCGATGGGAGCCAGTCCCTCCCGTATCATACGCATCCTCTCCCGGGAATACCTGAGGATCCTTCTGTTTGCAACCCTGGTGGCATGGCCGCTGGGATGGTTTCTGATGAAAAAACTCCTTTCCGCTTTCGCCTATCGCATCGGGCTGAGCATATGGATCTTCATAGGCGTGGGAGTTTTCATATGCCTCCTTGCAATGGTCGCAGTGGGTTTGCAGGCCCGGAGGTCGGCTGTTCAGAACCCGGCCAACATCCTCAGGTACGAATAGGTTGCTAGAGGCGGCTCAGTATTTCTTCCGTACGAAGAGCTTGATGTCGTCGTAGTAAGCGGTACTGG
>CAZNQG010000018.1:34775-39946 GCA_964575235.1 uncultured Bacteroides sp. | reverse complement strand
TCCCCGGCCTTGGGGTTGCGTATCCCGAGCATAACGGTCCGCACGTTGCTCAGGTTCGGGTTTCCCTTTACGCTCACCTTGTTCCCCTTGCCGTCCACGATGCTGAATACGGTGTTGTAGTAAACCGTGGACCCGATCATGCGCATCCGGTCGTTCCTGGCCTGCTTGACGTCCTGGAAGACCTCGAGCGGGATCTCAAAACGGTTTTCCGAGGGCCACACGGCCAGCCGGTCCTCGTACAGGTCGTTGTTGTAGCGCCCGGGGTCCGTTACTTTCAGGGAAACCTCGTATTCGTAGTAGTTGTCCTTGTAGTCCGACCCGATCCGGATGAAGGCGACCAGGTCGTCGTCGTTCAGGGTGTTGCAGTCCTTGATGGCTTCGGCATGGACCTCCATCTGCAGTTTCCGGTACTGGCGTATATCCAGGGATATGTTCTTGTAGACCGCCCTGGCATCGCCGTCATCCAGGTTCTGTACCTTCATCAGGAGGGATTGTTCGTTGAGCTGTCGAAGCTGTGGATTGGTAGGATCGATCACCCGGTCGATGCCTGGGGGCAGTACGTAGTTTACCGGGGTCTTCCCTGCGTTTTCCTCGATATTGACTGCAGATACGTCCAGGATTCCCTCCGCCGGTTCCGGCGACGACAGGTTCTCCCCGCCCTGGGTCAGGGGGAACTGGTATCGCCTCCACTCCCCGCGAACCAGGTCGAGCTTGGCGAACCTGAGGATCACGGGCCGGTCGAAACCGGTCAGGTACATGCGCATGAACCGGATGGACTTGAAGTCCTGAATGGGACCGACCTTCGATTCCCAGTCCTGTATGGGGATGCGGAACTGGTACCAGTCCACCGACGACTTCGTCCCGTTCGGGAAATCGGAGTTCTTGGTCACCTTGTCCGTGATGTAATTCTGGCCTACCCGGAGGCTGGAGGGAGTGATCCGGGCGTGATACTCGTAGTAGGTTTCTTTTTCGTTCAGGGTGTTGTCCCGGTTGATGTCCTCCACATCCGGGAGGGTGGATCCGGTTGTCGGGTAGGCCTCGGTGGACTGTTCGGAGGGCGGTGAATTGCCCTGGTGATTGTTGTAATTGCGGTAGCGATCCAGGATGCCGACCTCCGCCTGGTCGAAATCGCTGCCCCTGAAATAATGAAAATTGTCCTGGGAGGGGTCGTCGAATACGATCTGGTAGGCCGGAGAATTCGTCCCGTAAAGGGTGCTTATGGTATCGAGGAACTCACTGAAGAAATCCCTTTCCTCCTCGTCGTTCAGTCCGTCAAGCCCAACATCCTGGTACTGCCGGGCCGCCGGGTCGTTGTTGAAGGCGTTGACAAGGGATTGCACCAGGGGGACACGGCCCCAGGCGGAAGTGTCCACCAGGGTAACCTCCTGGTCCGCAGGAAGGCCGTTTTCAAATGCCTTCCGGGAATCCCTCAGGATATCCTCCGAGATATCCCCCAGGTTGAAATACAGATCCCCGCCCGGGTGGTTGGGATCCTCCACGAAGGGGTCCATCAGCCAGAATTCGATGAATTCCACGTTGGATGTCTCGAAGTCGTTGGTCATGATCTCCCGCATGATGCCGCCCCAATGCTGCTGCGGATTCAACAGGTTCCCGTTCGCGTCCACCTCGGGGGAATAGTTGTACAATCCCCTCTCCTGGGGGTAGAAAGCCACGTTCAGCACGGAAATGTTGGTGGGAACGCCACTGGGATTTTCCTTGTTCGGGAAGATATCGGTCTCGAATACCTCCTCTACGAAATGGCTGGACTGTGAGTTCGGGTCGTTCTTGATGTGGGGCGGGGTAAGGGAGTTGTTCCTCAGGAACAGCGGATCGATCACGTAAAATGCAAACTTTGCCCGGTTATATCCATATGCCCGGTTGTTCACCAGGCTTCCCTCGCTAAACCTTCCGGCCGGCGTACTCGAATAGACCCAGGCCGCGAAGTTCTTCATGTCGATGGAGGTCTGGCTGCCTTCGAAATCGTCGATATAGGCCGTGCCTTCCTTCTTGATGGCCCTGGAGTGGCCGGGTATCAGGTGTGCGAATTCACCGTTTAAGGTAATGTTCGAGGGCTCTCGTGTGGAGATCAGGGGAATCGCGTCCACCAGGGTGGTCAGGAACTGGGATTCCGTGCGATAGGACCCGTCGATACCCCAGATGGTATTGGAAATGGGTTCATCGCCGATGTTGACTTTCTGGGTGAGGGGCCTCTCGGTCAGGTTCATAACGGTTCCCCCCAGGCGGAAATCGTCCGAGAACCGGTAATCCAGATGGGTGCCCACCAGGGTTTTGGTCTGTATCGCAAACAGGGAGGTGCTTTCCAGGGAGATCCTTACCGGCGTACCGGATTCCAGCAATCCCTGGTTGATGATGGTCACCCTTCCGGCGGCATAATCGACGGTGTAATCCACGTTCTCGGTCAATTGCCTGCCGCCGGCCGTGACCACGACGGAACCCTGGGGAATATTCATGGCGTTCAGCATGATTTCCGAACTGCTGGAAGACTTGTAGGTCCCCTTGATGATGAACTTGTTTTTCTCGGCGATCTGCGAAGCGACTGTTTTGGTGGAGTCATACAGTTCCTTGAACACGTATTTTCCCGCAACGGCCGGGTCGTCGATCTTATTTTCCAGGTAGGAGCCGAAAGGTTCCCGCACGGGGAAAATTACCCGCCCGTTGCTCGGATTGATGGTAATGCCGCTTATGAAGTCGAAACGGCCGTCGGGGGCAGGGTCCAGCTGGTCGTTGAGGTGGTCCAGGTTCATGACCCGGATCAGGAGCTGGTTCTTGATCGCCCCTTCGGGAAGGTAATTGATGGTGGTTCCGGTCTTATCGTCGTTATAGAGCACTTCCAGGATGAAATCTTCGGGATTGACCTGGAAGGCGCCGATGGAATAGATGTTCTTCATCATCAGGTCCCAGGTCGGAAGCTGGGGGGTCAGGTTTGTACCCTTGAGCAGTTTCAGCAGGAGGGTGGCGGGTGCCGAAATCCCATCGGAGGAAAGCTCACCGACCTTGTAGGTCTTGCCGTTCAGGGTATATTCATAGGCTACTGCCAGAACTTCATCGGAGTTCAGGGCCGCGTTCAGGGAAATGTACCCGAGCTTGGAGTGCAGGGTGTATTCCCGTTCGCTGAGTTTACGGGCGTTCTCAACCTTCTCGTAATCCTGTCCCGGTGCGAAGCCCGGTTGCAGGGGGGCAAATATGGCCGTGATCTGGTTGATGTCCCGGGCCCCGGCATAGGTGGTCGTCATTTCACCGTACTGGGTATTGAGCTCGTTGCGGGGCCAGTCCCCCGCCTGCCCGGCAACCTGCGACCAGTAGTCCGTCCCGTAAATGTTCGCCTGGGATTCCGCCAGGTCCATCAGGGCCAGGATATTCCGGGAATCCTCGAAGTTGCTGGTCTTGTTGGTGACCCAGACCTCAATCTTGGTAATGTTGATTCCCGTGTTGACCACCGGCAGGTTGGCCAGCGAGCGGTCATAGTTATCCTTGAAGAAATGTGAGAGGAAAAAATGCCGGTTCGCATCGTATTCGTCGGCATTGATCTCGTATTCGCTTACCTGTGCCCCGCCCTGCACGTCGATCACGGAGGTTTCCCCCTTCTGCTGGGAAAAGACGCTGGTTACGGTCAGCTTGCCGAACTGCAGTTCGGTCTTGAGCCCGAAAAGGCTCTGGCTGCCCTGGATGAGCGATCCCGACAGGGGAAGGGTGACGTCCCCTGCCTCGATCTTCTTGATGATCTCGTCTTCCTTGCCTGTATATTCCAGTTTGGTCTTGTTCTCGAATTCAAAGGTTGCCTCCGTATTGTAATTGAATCCCAGTTTCATCTTGTCGCCGATGGTGCCGGTGACGTTCATCTGTATCTTTTCCTCGAAGGTGAAAGAGGGCGTGCGCCTGAGTTTTTCGGTCAGCGTCGGGTTGTCGATCCTTGACATGTTGAAGCCGAAGATCAGTTCCGCGTAACCCTGGGGGATGATGTTGATGGTGTTGGTACCGAACACCCGGTCGAAGGCCTCACCCCCCACGTTGATCGCCGGAATGAAGGAGGACTGGGTCTCGATGTTGTCGCCCGCCCTGCGCTGTCTCCAGTACTGCTGCTTGGCCTCCTGCATTTCGAAGTTCCGGTATTCATCGAAGGTCATTACCCTGGAAGGCCGGTAGTTCATTCGGCCGATCTTTTCGGAGAATATGTATGAGTTGGTTTCTGGATCGTAAACGATATCGGATTCAACGTTTGAGGGATTGCTCAGGTAGAGGGGGGAAGTGCGGCCCACGTCGGGAAAAACCGCGTCCGCATTTTCCCGGAAGGGATATCGGAGATTTACACTGTCGCGCTGCCCATTTACCCGTTGAGCCGTTGCGTGAAGCAAACCCACAGCAATTGCAAGAACAGCGATATATTGGATACCCCTCTTCAAAAACAGGTGGATGGTGGTTAGTTAACTACAGCTTCTTAAGCGCCTCCTTGATCAGTTCCTCCACGGAAATTTCCTCGTTTTCCATCAGGATCGGGTCAAGAACCTTCACGACCGTTTTTCTTGAAAAACCAAGATTTACTAAAGCAGATAACGCTTCATCCCGCAGAGTATTGCTCTTTTCCGGGAATAAATGGGCTGTTTCGGCCACGGTGCTTATCTTTCCTTTCAGGTCGACGATGATCCGCTGGGCGGATTTTGTCCCGATCCCCTTGATGCCCTGAAGCAGGGCAACGTTGCCCTCGTTGACCGCTTGCTGGACTTCCGATGGTCCGAGGGAAGACAGGATCAACCGGGCCGTATTGGCGCCGATGCCCGATACCGAGATCAACTGGCGGAACACCTCCCGTTCATCCCTGCTGATAAAGCCAAACAGGATGTGGGCGTCTTCCCGGACGATCTGGTGGATGAAAAGCTGGCAGGGATTCTGGCCGGGCAGAAGGGTGTAAGTGTGGATGGAGATGTTGATGTAATAACCGACGTTGCCCGTTTCCAGAACAACGTAGGTGGGGGTTCTTTCAACGATATCCCCGGTAATGAATTCGTACATGGTCCGTGGATTGGTAAACTACCCCTAAAATAGTAATTTCTCTCTGGTTACGGGCGGTATGCTCTTCTCTTTCGCGTTACAACTCGTTCCGGAATACCGGAACTCAGACAGTAACGCTCATACGAAGAGCATACCGCCCGTAA
>CAZNQG010000018.1:0-34675 GCA_964575235.1 uncultured Bacteroides sp. | reverse complement strand
CTCTTCGCTCAGGGAAACCGGAACTCAGACAGTAACGCTCATACGAAGAGCATACCGCCCGTAACTCTTCGCTCAGGGAAACCGGAACTCAGACAGTAACGCTCATACGAAGAGCATACGGGCTGCAATAATCCTGTTGCTACTTGCGGGAGGAGAGTCCCTGGGCGTCGACCACGGCAATGGCGGTCATGTTCATGATCTCCCTCACAGAGCTGTCAAGGTGCAGGACATGGATGGGCTTCCCGATGCCCACCAGAATGGGACCGATCACTTCCATGCCGGCCAGCTCCTGGAACAGCTTGTATGCAATATTCCCGGAGCTGAGGTTGGGGAAGATCAGGGTGTTGACTTCCTTGTCCTGCAGCCTGGTGAAGGGGAAACGTTTCATCCGGAGTTCCCGGTTGATGGCAAAATTGGCCTGGATCTCACCGTCGACGATCAGGTGCGGGTGGTCCCGGTGCAGGATCTCAACGGCTTCATGGACGCGCTGTGGGCTTCCACTTCGGATGGACCCGAAGTTCGAGTAGGAGAGCATGGCGATGCGGGGCTCGATATTGAATTTCCGGATCTGCTTTGCTACCATAACCGTTGTGGCAACGAGGGTCATTGCATCGGGCTCAATGTTAACGGTGGTGTCGGCGAAAAACATCGGGCCCTTCTTCGTAATGAGAATGTACATGCCGGCAATATGCTCACGCTTTGTGCCTGATCCGATGATCTGCAGGGCCGGGCGGATGGTGTCGGAATATTTGCTGGTCATCCCGCTGAGAAAAGCGTCCGCCTGTCCCGTTTCCACCATCATGGGACCGAAATAATTGCGCTGGTACATAAGCTCCAGGGCTTCATCCCGGGTCAGTCCCTTGCGCTGCCTTTTTTCGGCCATGAGCCTGGCAAAATCGTTCCTCATGTCGGCGGTATCCTCGCTGACCGGGTCGATGATGGTGACCTTCTCCAGGTCGAGGTTGTTCTCACGGATCAGTTTCTTGATCTTTTGCTTATTGCCCAGGAGGATGGGTTCGGCCATACCTGTGTGGATGGCTGTCTGTGCCGATTTGAGAATCTTGAAGTCCTCTGCATCCGCATACACCACTCGTTTCGGATCGCTCTGTGCCTTGGAGCGGATGGCACTGATCAGTTTATTGTCGAGTCCCAAACGCTGGTTCAGGCTTTGCTCGTAAGCATCCCAGTCCGCTATGGGTTTCCGGGCCACCCCGCTGTCCATAGCCTCCTTGGCAACGGCCGGGGCAATACGAGTTATCAGCCTGGGATCCAATGGTTTGGGGATAATGTACTCCCTGCCGAAGACGATGTTCTTTTCCTTGTAGGCCATGCTGACCGTTTCCGGGACATCCTCCTTAGCGATTTCAGCGAGGGCTTTGACGGCGGCAAGCTTCATCTCCTCATTGATCACCGTTGCCCTCACATCGAGAGCCCCTCTGAATATGAAGGGGAATCCCAGCACGTTGTTCACCTGGTTTGGGTAATCCGACCTGCCGGTGGCAAAGATCAGGTCGTCCCTTGCGGACATGGCCTTTTCATATGAAATCTCCGGGTTCGGGTTGGCCATGGCGAAAACGATGGGATCCCGGGACATGGTCCGGAGCATTTCCGGGGTCATGACATCGGCCTTCGAAAGCCCCAGGAAAACATCGGCTCCCTTCAGGGCGTCTTCCAGGGTTTCCATGTCCGTTTCGATGGCAAATTCCTGCTTGTACTTGTTGAGGTCCTTTCGTTTCTTGCTGAGAACCCCCTTGCTGTCGATCATGATCACGTTCTTCTTTTTAACCCCCATGGCCACGTAGAGCTTTGTGCAGGAGATGGCCGATGCACCGGCCCCGTTCACCACCACTTTCAAATCCCCTATCTTTTTGCCGTTAATTTCGAGGGCGTTCAGCAGTCCCGCGCCGGAAATAATGGCCGTTCCGTGCTGATCGTCATGAAAAACCGGGATGTCCAGTTCCCGTATGAGCCGCTGCTCGATCTCAAAGCATTCCGGCGCTTTAATGTCTTCCAGGTTGATCCCGCCGAAGGTGGGAGAGATGGCTTTTACGTGTTCGATGAATTTGTCCACATCTTTCTCGTTGATCTCGATATCGAACACATCCACATCCGCAAAGATCTTAAAAAGCAGTCCTTTCCCTTCCATTACGGGTTTGCCGGCAAGGGCCCCGATATCACCCAGTCCCAGCACAGCCGTTCCGTTGGATATGACCGCCACCAGGTTACCCCTGGCCGTGTATTTAAAAACATCCTCCGGATTCTTCTCGATTTCCAGGCAGGGTTCGGCCACGCCGGGGGAATAGGCTAGGGACAGGTCCCACTGCGTGCTGTGTGGTTTGGTGGGAATGACTTCGATCTTTCCAGGTCTGCCTTCCGAATGATAATTCAGGGCATCCTCTTTGGTAAATTTTGCCATGGCGAACAGCTTTAAGAAAACGTCAAAACAAAGCTAATCATTCTCCCGCTTCGAGGCGACCGTAAATCCCGCAGCCATGATATAAATCATTATGTTTTTAAGCAGGGGGTTTCTACTGGCCCAGGTCGGTTATTTCCTTTTCCGGAAGGGGATTCTTGGACATCTGGTCGTACATCCGGCGGTTGCTGTAGATATCGCATGCCATGTAGAGGGCCTTGCGGAAGGAGCCGGGGCGCGCCTGGTTGCTGCCCGCGATCTCATATGCCGTCCCGTGTGCCGGGGAAGTGCGCACGATGGGGAGTCCCGCCGTGTAGTTCACGCCCTCATCGGGGACCAGCGTCTTGAAGGGTATGAGTCCCTGGTCATGATACATGGCAAGGATCCCGTCGAAACGGGAAAAATCGCCGGACCCGAAAAAACCGTCGGCCGAAAAGGGACCGAATACGGTCAGGTTATCGTCCTTTGCTTCCTGGATGGCAGGGGTGATCTTTTCCTTTTCCTCGGGACCCAGGATGCCCTCTTCGCCGGCATGCGGGTTGAGCCCCAGTACGGCGATCCTTGGTTTGCGGATTCCGAAATCGCGCTTCAGCGAATTGCTGAGGATGCGGATCTTTCTCAGGATCAGTTCCTTTGTAAGGAATTCCGGGATTCCGGAAACCGGGATATGGCTGCTGACCACGCCCACCTTCAGCAGGTCCGAGGCCATGAGCATTAGCGATTCATCAGCATCGAAGAAGTCCTGCAGAAATTCCGTGTGCCCGGTATAGCGGAAATCGTCCGACTGAATGTTCTGCTTGTTGATCGGGGCCGTCACGATGGCATGTATCCGGTCGTGCTTGAGGTCTTCCACTGCCCGCATCAGGGCAGCCCTGGCCGCCTCGCCTGCAGCGGGAGTTGATCGGCCGAGTTCGACGCGGATATCATCGCTGACACAGTTGATGATGCTGGCGTTTTTCGGACCGGCCTCTTCCGGGGAGCGGACATTGTGGAACATGATGTTTCCCAGATCGAGCGCCTTTCGGTGGTAGGCCGCCACCTTTGGGGAGCCGTAGAGTACCGGTGTGCAGATTTCCAGGATGCGCTGGTCGAGCAAGGTCTTCATGATGACCTCATAACCGATACCGTTGATGTCGCCTTGTGTTATGCCGATTTTGATCATGCCTGCTGTTTTTTGAGAAAATCGTATAGCAGCCTTACACCGGTTCCACTGCCCCCCTTGCCCCGGTAATGGTCACGGGTCTTGTTGAAGGCAGGGCCTGCAATATCCAGGTGGATAAGGGGGCTTTGAGTGAAATGTTCCAGGAATTTACCTGCCGTAATGGCTCCGGCATAACGGCCGCCGATATTCTTCAGGTCTGCGATATCCGATTTGAGCAGTTCGTTGTAATCGTCCCAGAAAGGGAATTCGGCAATCCGTTCGGACACGGTATCCCCGCTTTCCTTCAGACGGTCCATTTGCTCCCGTCCGGCATTTCCCATGGCGACGATGCCGTATTTGCCGATAGCCGCCTGCGCAGCTCCGGTCAGGGTGGCTACGTCAATAACCATCTGGGGTTCCAGCTTGTCGGCCCATGTAAGTGCATCGGCCAGGATCATCCTGCCTTCGGCGTCCGTATTCAGGACCTCGACGGTCGTGCCATCAAACATGCGGATCACGTCGCCCGGAACATAAGCATTCCCGTCCGGCCGGTTGTCGGTAGCCGGGATGAGTCCTACGACCCAGACCGGCAGTTTGTTTTCCGCAAGCGCGTAAAGGGTTGCGGCAACCGTGGCGGCTCCGGCCATATCGCACTTCATGTAATCCATACTGTCGAGTGTGGGTTTAAGGCTCATTCCCCCGGTATCGTAAACCACCCCTTTTCCGACGAGCACCACGGGTTTTTTATTGCGGGCATTTTCCGGCTTCCACGTAAGTATGGAGAAGGTCGGTGGATCCGGGCTTCCCCTGTTTACGGCGAGCAGTCCGCCCATCCGAAGGGATTCAATTTTTTTCTTGTGGAAGACCTCCACACCGAATCCGGCCTCCTTTCCCTTCTTTTCGATTTCCTTGGCCAGCTCGATGGCCGTTAGGGTCGAAAGGGGTTCGTTAACCAGGTCCCGCGCCCAGTAAACGGCCCGTACCAGGCGGTCCAGTTCTTCCACTTGCTTTTTAGAAACCTTTTTTGATAGGATCTTCAGGGTGTGCAGGGTGTTTTTCTTCTCCTCCTTTTTGTTGAGGTATTTATTGAACCGGTAGCTGCTCAGTGCCATTCCCTCGGCCATGGCAAGGATGTGATCCGCTTGAGACTGGGGACCGGTTACGGTCAGGGACCCGACCTTGCGCCCGTTGGCAAGGTCGCTGATCTTCTTCCCGCCCCTGCGGGTCTGCTCCAGGCATTCGTTCCCCTTTTTCTCTTCGTCGATGATATAAACGAAGATCCAGTACGGATACCGGTTGATTACGAATTGTTTTTTATTCCCCTCGAGGCAGAACTTCAGGTAATCCTTGTCCCTGCGGTCCGAGATCCAGGCATCAAACGAACTGTTCTTCCTGGCAACGAGGACAAGGCTTTCCTTCGATGCAATCTTCTCCGTCCGAACGATCTTCATGCACCAAAGATAATTATTTTACACGCTATTCCACTACCTGGAAGGTCTGAAGAATGGCTTCCAGTTCCCTTACATAATTGCGTTTGTCGAGGCTGGGAGCATAAACGAACCCCTCCACGGTTACGATACGGTTCCGCTTCTCGTCGAGCATGGTATGGCTGATGAAGGGTCCGCCCATGAAGGCCTTTTCAAGCTTCCAGAGACCCCGGAGTTCAACCAGGTATGTCCCGTTCTTTGACATCTCCCTGAAGATCACGGGGTATTCCGGTTCGACCTTCATGTAGGATCCCGGGGTGGGACCCGGCACGTACTTACGGGTGAACTCGTTGCGCTTTTCGACCAGGTATTCGGGGGTAAAGGTATTGGTGTCGGTGTATGGGTAATGGTAGATCAGGACCCCCTGGTTCATGTCCGCAACCTCGTGGGCAAGCCAGACGAAATCGCTTGTGTCCACGCCCAGGTCGTACCCCGCCGGCACGGAGATGGAAACGCCGTGATGCGTTTTAAGGATCTGGTCGATACCCTTGGCGCGGTTTTTCCGGTAGTTCTGTATGGTACGGTTGCGCTCATCCACTTCCAGGAGGCTGATCAGCTTTTGCCGGTTTGCCTTCAGGTAAGCAACCATGCTGCTGTCATTGGGCCCGATCAGGTTCACCACAAGCTGCGGATAGGCCCATACATCGCGTTGTACGATGATTCTGGGTTCCTTGTGCTGGTCGGAGATCTTGGTCAGGAATATGTTCCGGTGCGACTTGAACAATTTTGTAAACCCGCTGGAGGGGATGTGGATCAGGTCGAATTTGGGCTCGTCAACGGGAAGGGCTTCAAAGGGTTCAGTGCACATATCCACGAAAAATTCTCCGATGGATGATTCCCAGAGATAAGGATCAATGACAAGCAGTACCTCGCCGGGTTTGCCCGTGACCATGGGTTTGATTCCCTTCCTGTCCTTTTTCAGGCACGAGGAGAGCGAGAGAAGGACCAGCAGGGCGATCAGAACGCGGGGGATCTTGTTTGGTATCATGATGGAATTTATTTGATAATCAGCGGTTAAGTGCTCAAAAATCAAGCCAAAGATAGGAAACTTTTCATCATATATTCCGAAAGGGCCAGGAGTTCCGCCTCCTTCAGACGGGCGCTCATGATCTGCATCCCGAAAGGCAGTCCCCCGGAATCCCTGCCAAGCGGCAGGGAGATGGCCGGAATGCCGGCGAGATTCGCGTGGATGGTAAAGATGTCCTCCAGGTAAAGGGCCACCGGGTCCTCGCCCATGCTGCCCAGTGTGAAGGCTGTCCTGGGGGTAGTGGGCAGCAGGATGAAGGGGTATTCGGCCAGGATCTCCGTGGTCTTGTCGTGGATGAGCCTTCTGGCTTTCTGGGCCTTGCCGTAATAGGCGTCGTAATAACCGGCACTCAGCACGAAGGTCCCGGTCATGATACGTCGTTTAACCTCGGTGCCGAATCCTTCGCTGCGGGACCGGACGTAGGTGCTTTCCGGGTCGCCGGATGCGTCGCCACGGTACCCGTAATGGATGCCGTCGTAGCGGGCCAGGTTGGAGGAGGCTTCCGCGGTTGCCAGGACGTAATAGGCGGGCACCAGGTAGTCCAGGTAGGGGAAGGATACAGGGTCCGCCCGGAATCCTTGTTCCTGCAATTTGCGGATGATCTCGAGGGTCCGTAAGCGGATAACCGGGTCGAGTCCCTCATGCTCCAGCGGCTCGCTCAGGTAAGCCAGTTTATGCGGGAAACCTGCGCCGGAGATTAGCTTGGCGTATGGGGGGACTTCCGTGGCGGATGCCGTCGTGTCGTGTTCATCCGGGCCGGCGATCGTTTCCAGGATAAGTGCGGCATCGCGGATGTTGTGTGTAATGGGGCCGATCTGGTCCAGCGAACTGCCGTAGGCCAGGAGGCCGTAGCGACTGACCCTGCCGTAGCCCGGTTTCAGGCCGATCAGGCCGCAGAAGGAAGCCGGCTGCCGGATCGATCCCCCTGTATCCGACCCGATGGCCGCGAGGCAGAGATCCCCTGCCACCGCTGCAGCCGATCCCCCGGAAGATCCGCCGGGAACCCTGGACGGGTCGATGGGGTTCAGAACGGGACCGTACCAGGAGGTTTCGCTGGTGCCGCCCATGGCGAACTCATCGCAACCGTTCCTTCCCAGGATGATGGCGTCCTCTGCCAGCAGGCGCTCCACCGCAGTGGCATGGTAGATGGACCGGTAATTTTCGAGAGAGTGTGAAGAAGCCGAAGTGAGGTGCCCCCGGTAGCAGATGTTGTCCTTCAGGCCGAGCACCATACCGGCCAGTTTGCCTCCGGTACCCAGCTCGATCTTACGCTGCACCTGGGCGGCCTTTTCCAGGGCCTCCTCCTTGAAAACTTCGATGAAAGCATTCAGGTGTGCCTTTTCCCGTATCCTTTCGAGGTAGGAGCTGACCAGAACCTGCATATCCAGTTCACCGGATGCAATGGCATTTCGGATCTTCTCAAGCGAACGGATCGGGTTCATTTTTTAACATAAAAAAACCTGCCGGTTCAGGTTCCGAGGAAATGAATGACAGGCAGGTAGTGGTATAAGAATCGCCTACTCCTTTTCGATCTCCTTATCTTTTTCGTCTTCCGTCTTTGACTCGTCCTTCGTGGCTTTTTTGAACTCCTTCATACCCTGGCCGAGTCCTTTCATCAGCTCGGGGATTTTCCTTCCTCCGAACAGCAGCAATACGACCAGGACGATCAGAACGATCTGCCAGGGACCCGGTATACCGAGAATAATTAAAAGTTCCATTTCTTCTCTATTAATTCAGTATACAAACCTACGTAAAATTTCGTTACCAGTTCATCATTTGCGGAACAATTGTACCACATCGTTCCCGTTGGCATAAAGCAGCAGCATGAGCAGGATAATCATCCCGGCGATCTGGGCATATTCCATGAATTTGTCCCCCGGCTTCCGGCCGCTCACGATCTCATAGGTCAGGAACATGACATGTCCCCCGTCCAGCGCCGGTATGGGGAGCAGGTTCATGATGGCCAGGATGATGGAAAGCAGGGCGGTCATCTCCCAGAATACCTCCCAGTTCCATACCTTCGGGAAGAAACTTCCGATCTTGATGAACCCGCCCAGGGACTCGTAGGCCCGGGTCTTGGGTGTGAAGATCAGCTTCAGTTGTTTCACGTAGCTGATGGCCCGGCTGAATCCCTTGCTGATTCCCGCGGGAATGGCCTCCAGGAAACTGTACTGTATCTTTTCCAGTTCAAAGAACCGTTCGGCATCCACGACCGCACTTACCCCGATGGTTGCATCCTCCGTTGTGGTGAGGACAAAGTCCAGTTTCTCGCCGTCGCGCAGGACCTGTATGGATATTTGCTCGTTTGCCCGGCCGCGGAGTTCATCCCTGAACTGGTCGAAGAAAGCGACCTCTTTTCCGTTGATCCCGACGATCCGGTCTCCGGGCAGGATCCCGGCTTCCTCAGCGGGGGATTCCTTGAGGTATCCGTCGACGATAAAGGGAAACCTGGGGGTGATGAAGTAATTGCTTTTCAGCAGGGCAGCGAATTGTTCCTCTCCGATCGGGATGTCCAGTTTCTTCCCGTTCCGCTCGACCTGTATCGTGGAGGCCTTGTCCACCACGATGTCGTGGAAAATGCTGTTGAATCTTGCAACCTCCCGGTTGTCGACCGACAGGATCCTGTCCCCGTTCCTCAGGCCTATGTCCAGGGCAACGGAATCGCACATGATCCCGTATTTTGCGTTTTTCGTGGGAAGGTACTGCTCTCCCCAGATGTAGAGGATGAAAGAGTAAATGACCAGCGCCAGGATGAAATTCACGAGTACGCCGCCGATCATGATCAAAAGGCGTTGGTGGGCCGGCTTTGACCTGAACTCGTAAGGTTGTGGAGGCTGCTTCATCTGTTCCTTGTCCATGGACTCGTCGATCATCCCGGAGATCTTCACGTAACCTCCCAGCGGGAGCCAGCCCACCCCGTATTCGGTTTCCCCGATCTTCTTTTTAAAAAGGGAGAACCACGGATTGAAGAAAATGTAGAATTTCTCCACCCGAGTGTGGAAAATCTTTGCGAAAATGAAGTGCCCCATTTCATGCAGGAAAACGAGGATCGAAAGGCTGAGCAGGAACTGGGCTATCTGGACGAATACGGACATTATCTTAGTTTCTGAGTCATTATTGCCCGGCAAAATTATTCAAAAACATGAGTTTCGGCAATTTTTCTTGCCATCTCATTGGTATTTGTATAATCCTCGAGCCCGGGTTTCTCGATAAAATCCACGCTCTGCATGGTTTTTCCGATGATTTCGGGCATTTCCATAAAACCCAGTTTTCCCTCCAGGAAGGCATTTACGGCAACCTCGTTTGCGGCGTTCAGAATGCAGGGCATATTGCCGCCCTTTTCCAGGGCCTGGTAGGCAAGGTTCAGGTTGGGGAAGATTTCCGTATCCGGGGGAAGGAACGTCAAGGATGGGTAATCCCGGAAGGAAAACCGCTCGAATCCTGATTTCAGGCGCCTGGGGTATGACAGGGCATACTGTATGGGAAGCTTCATATCGGGGATGCCGAGCTGGGCCTTGATGGATCCGTCTTCAAACTGGACCAGGGAATGGACGATCGACTGGGGATGGATAACCACCTCGATCCGCCGCGGTTCCATGTCGAACAGCCAGTGAGCCTCGATTACTTCCAGTCCCTTGTTCATCAGTGATGCCGAGTCGATAGTCACCTTGTTGCCCATGCACCAGTTTGGATGTTTCAGGGCTTCATCACGGGTTACCTTTTCAAGCTGTTCCAGGGTGAATCCCAGGAAGGGTCCGCCGCTGGCTGTAAGGATGATTTTCTCCACCGGGTTGAATTCTTCTCCGGCAAGGCACTGGAAAATGGCGGAGTGCTCCGAATCGACGGGCAGGATGTTCACGCGGTGTTCGTCGGCCTTGCGGGTAACCAGTTCTCCGCCCACCACAAGGGTTTCCTTGTTGGCCAGGGCGACGTCCTTCCCTGCTTCGATGGCTCTCAGGGTGGGCCGCAGGCCTGAGAATCCCACCAGGGCACACAGGACCATATCGATGGATTCCATCTCCACAATCTGTTCCAGGGCCTCGCTTCCGGAATAGACTTTTACGGGCAGGTCGGCAAGCGCATCCCGTACCCGTATATACCGGCTTTCGTCGGCTATGACCACGTGGTTTGGCTGGAAGGCCCTGGATTGCCGGATCAGCTCATCTGCATTCTTTCCTGCGGTGAGAACCTCCAGCTCGAAACGGCCGGGATGTTCCCGGATGACTTCCAGTGTCTGGGTGCCGATGGAACCTGTTGACCCTAGAATGGCTAGGCGCTTCTGCATTTAAAAGACGATGTAGGATTGAGGGTCGACCGGTGTACCGTTGTGCCAGAGTTCAAAGTGGAGGTGGGGACCCGTTGTCAGTTCGCCCGAATTCCCAATGATGGCGATCGCATCTCCGGCTTTCACGACGTTCCCGGTTTTCTTGAGCAGCACGGAATTATGCTTGTATACGGAGATCAGGTTGTTTTCATGCTGGATGTAGATCACATATCCCGTTTCCACGGTCCAGCCGTCCATGGTAACCGTCCCGTCGAGCGTGGCTTTCACAACCTCGTTGGGCTGGGCCCCGATATCGGTTCCGAAATGGTTTTCGCTTGCATTGAAAGGCCTGGTGACCAGTCCCCGTACGGGCGTAAAGAAATGGATGCTCGCAAGGTCCCTGGGCGAAGATTCCTGTGGAAGTACGGAAAGGTTATACTGTTCCTCCGCCTCAATCTGAATCCTCAGGATGGAATCTTCCATGGATCGCGTAAAGTCCACATTGCTGATCTCGACGGATGTATCCGAAAGGTCCACCAGGTTATCGGGCTCTTCGCCGGCGATCAGGGCACGGATGTTCTGGAAATACCGATCCCTCATCCGTATTTCGTTTTCCAGGGAATCAAGGCGTACGGCATTCATCAGGATGGTCCGCCGCAGGTTGCCGTCCGGATAACCCGGAATCAGTTCGCGGATCCGGGTGTAGGCTACCAGAGCAAATACACCCACGACGATCAGGATTAGAAGGGTGGTACCCAGGGCAAACAGGTTGAGGCGGGTGAGCCTAAGGTACCAGACTTCCTCAAAGGTGTTGTCGTTGTAGATGATCAGCCTGAATTTGTCGCGCAGGCGGTCACCCATTGATCGTGTCTTTCGCTTTCCCATAGAGATCGCGTTAATGGGATCCACAAAGTTAATAAAAGTATGAATTGCCTAGCCCGGAAGGTTTAATTTAAAGCTGAATACATCGGGGCGGTCGTAAAGAGGGCCGGCAGGAATGCTTCGGGAAAGAGCACAAGTCCGGGGGATTCGGGCTTCATCGTTTCAACCCATTCCCACATCCTGGCTATGGTCCCCCCGGTGTTTCATTTCTGCTTTGTATATTTACGGACAAATCCGCCCAGCATGCTTTTCAAATCCATTGCACGGAAGGTTCTTACTGCAGATCAACTTGCAGATTTACGCAGGAAGCACGACCGTGAGAAAATCGTTTTCTGTACCGGTTGCTACGATATCCTGCAGAGCGGGCATGCTGTGTTCTTCAACCAGTGCAAACAATACGGGGACATCCTGGTGGTCGGTGTCGGCCGTGATGAAGTGGTTGCAGAGCTCAAGGGTCCCGGCCGGCCCGTCAATCCCCAGAACAACCGCCTTTACCTGGTTGCGGCCTTCCAGGATGTGGATTATGCCACCCTGAACGATGCACAGATTTCCCCGGGCAAGATCGACTTCGGGGAGGTTCTGAACCGGCTCCGGCCGGATGTCTTCGTCCTGAACGAAGATGATTCGGGCATCCCGGAGAAGAAGGATCTCTGTAAGGCCACAGGCACCGAGATGGTCTTTGTACAACGCGAGGTCCCCGTTGAACTGGAGCCGACCTCCACGACCCGCATCATCGATAAGATCCGGTTTGCCTACCGGGCTCCACTGAGGATCGATTTCGCCGGCGGATGGACCGACGTGCCTTTCATTATGGGGGATAAAACCGGCTGTGTATCGAATATGACCATCAGTCCCCTGATCGAGTTCAAGAACGGTACGTTCAATTTTGCCGGTTATCCCAGGGGAAGCGGATTGAGCACCTCCACGGCTGCGAAGCTCCTGGAAATGATCAGTGCCAAAAACTACAACGCGGATTCCAGGACCATTCCGCAGATCAGCGAAGACCTGTTCAACCTGGAGAACAAGGAACTCAACTGGGCCATCGGGAGGCAGGACCAGTATTCAATCGTAAAAGGCGGTTTCAATTGCTGGGAGTTCGGGATGAACTATGCCAGGCCCCTGGGCATTGAGATCCCGGTTGAAAGCCTGGAGGAATTCAAAAAGAACCTGGTCATCATCCACACCGGGGCGTCCCGGAATGCTCAGTCCGCCGTAGAAGAGGTCTATCAGAACCACAAGACGAAAAAGGGGCAGGAGGCGCTGGACAGGCTGGCTGCCCTGGGCAGGGAATTTGCCGACGCCCTCCAGGCAAGGGATTTCATGCGTTGTGCCCGGATCATGGAGCAAAACTTCAGGGCCCAGATCAAGCTGGCTTCCACAACCACGAACGAATACCTGGAAAGCATGTACGCCTTCGCGCGTGAAAACGGGGCCCACGGAGGGAAAATCGCGGGGGCCGGTGGCGGGGGCGCTTTCATTCTCTATTGCGAGGATCCCGGCCGGCTGATTGCGGCCATGAAGGAAAGATTCGTCGATTGTTTCGAGATTGCCTTCGATTTCCACTATGAGGATATCAAGAAACTGAACCGAATCTGATCCCGACCATCTAAAATATACCCCGGGACGGTACCATTGCCGGTCACGGGGTGAAGCCCGCGCGTATTGCAACCCGAAGCCGGGGACTACGCACTGAGGATTCCGGGCTTCTGAATCTGTTCTTCCACCCATTCCCGGTTCTCCCAGAGCGTGCAGCCCCCTGCCGATTCTTTCAGCAGATGGTGGCTTTCCCGTATCCGGCTCATCAGGGCGGAATTCAGCGCTTCACTCAAGGGCGTATTCAGTATATTGGAGTCCGAAAAAGGCGCGAAGGGGCAGGCCTCGATGTTGCCCGTCGAGCTTACGTGGATGAATCCCCTTCCGGCGGCAAGGCAGCCCCCGTATCTCTCTTCATCACCCGGCAGGCTTACGTAAAGTGCCGGAAGCCGTTCACGCAGTTTTTCCAGGCAATCCGGAAGGCCTTTTCTTTGCTCATCCGTAATGCATAATCCCAGGTCTGCGTTGCTCATGGGCACGTATTCTATCAGGAAAAATAGCCGACAGCCGAGGGCACGGTATTGCCGCAGGTACTTCTCTTCGGTAAGTTCGGCGTAATTTTCCCTTGTGAGCGTCAGGGAGAGGCCAAAGAATTTTTTGCTCCGCCTGAACGCTTCGGCCACCGAAATCACCCGGGCATGTATGCCCTCGCCCCTGCGCCTGTCCGTCAGCTGCATATTTCCTTCAATGCTCAGTACGGGGATCAGGTTTTTATGCTGCTTGAAAAACCGTATTCGTTCGCTGTCCATCAGGGTCCCGTTCGTAAAAACCGGGAAGATGATGTCCCTGGACCTGGCTGCAGCCTCCAGGATACCCATCCGGAGCAGGGGTTCGCCCCCGGCAATCATGATGATGTTGGTACCCATATCGGCGGCTTCCCGGGTGAGCGATTCAAAGCGCCGGGTTGAGATCTCCATGCCGTTGGTGTGTTTACGTGCCATGGCATAACACCCGCTGCATTTAAGGTTACAGCGGCCGGTCACGCTGCAGATCATAACCCCCGGGGCCGGCAATCCCTGCTCCAGTCTTTTGCGGCGGACCTCCCCCGCACGGGTTTGATGGTTCAGGGTCCGGATCCAGAACCCGCACTGCCTCAGGCTGGTCAGGTTCAGTTCCACTGCATTGTTAAAAAAATACAGCAGGTTATCCTGGAAACGATCCAGGTACTTCCGTTCAGGTTTCATTTGACAAAAACTTTTTCAGTTCAATAACGCTTCGTGCATTTTCATACCAAAAGTATCTCCCGCCTGTAAAAAAGACTCGGGAAAATCGGTAAATTTGACCGGTGGATCGGTAAACTGCCCGGCCTTCCATGCAAGTTGTTTTTTCTGGAAGACGAGTACAATTACCTCGATATTTTATCGTTCCATTGTTAGAGTATATATTTGTTCATTTTGTTTTTGTGTTCGTTGCTATGGAAATCAAGGTAAACGGAAAGGAATTGCACCAGCTTTCAGCCAGGGAATTAAGGGAACTGGACAAACAGGTTAAACTTGCACTTACAGGGGCCTTGAAGAACGGCTTCAAGAAATTCCAGGTCGGAGATACGGTCAGGATCAAAAAGAGCAACTGGTCGGCCGAAGGGGTCATCGAAGAAATCGGTGCCCGTACTGCCAGTGTGAAAATAGGTGATGAAACCATCCTCGCAACCCCAAGGATGCTATCCAAGGTATAAGCACTCATCCGGAAATTCTGTAAACGCTTCCAGCCCGGAAGGCCGCAGGCGTCGTATCTTATTATGATATTCCCCTGTAACGTATCCCCGTGTTTTTCGTCATAGTATTGTATCCAAACTTGAGAATGATGAAAAATGCGATCCTCATTTTTTGCCTGGCCGTTTTCGGGATGGGAGTGCAATCCCAGGATCATGAATTTAACAGACTCTACACGAGCTTCCGCGGCGAGGAAGGCGTGATCCGGATTTACGTTCCAGGTTTCCTCTGCCATCTGGCCGGGAGTATAGCGGACCTTGAACCCGAGGAAAGGGAACTGCTGCGGTCCATTAAATCGATAAAAGTTCTGGTTATTGAAAATCCTGAGATCAACAGGCAGGTGAATGTAGCACGGGTGATTTCAAGGGCAGAACGAGATCCGGATATCCTGCCCCTTCTGCAGGTTCATGAAGACGATGAAGACGTGCTGATCATGGCCCGGCAGCAGAATGAATGCATCTCTGAGCTGTGGGTACTGGTCGGCGGGGATGAAAACGTGATGATCAAGATACGCGGGCGAATGGACCACGATCTGATCCAAAGCCTTTATAAGGTAACCGGAATCGAGCAGGTGAAATACACCCGGCAGATCTGAGGGAGGCGGATTGCGCCACCGTGATCCCGGACGTGAGATTAAGTCCGTGGCACGTGTTGTCAATGATTCTGTCGACCGGGTTTTCCCTTGTCAAGCCCAAAGCGTTCCCAGTGAATCATGAAAAGATAGGCCGGTTCGTCGTTCACCCCGCCGATCTGCGATACCTGGCTGAAAATCCCCGGGTATTTCTGTTCCATGTAATACATGTAACGGTGGACTGTATTGATCACCCGGTTCGTTTTCTGGGCCGGGTTCAGCCGCAGGCTTCCTCGGATGATGTAGTCCACGTTGTTCCTCAGTAAGGGGTTTATAAGGCTGTCCGGCACCACGACAATCCCGGGTTTCCCGCTTCTTTCCATTTTTCCGTTAAGGTAATCCAGGTCACTGCCGTATGACAGCCCGTATTGCCGGATGAGCTCCAGGTAGGCAGGCCTGGTCCGGTCGGAGAAATAATAAACCGAGTATACGGTATCCCCGATGGATATGAATGCCTCCACCTGCCGCTTCATGCCGTATTCCAGTTGCATGGGCATTCCGCTGGACTTCAGTTCCTTCTCACTCAGGATAACCGGTTCCCCGGGATTTTGTGCCATGCGTATAATGGCCGTATCGGCCGGCAGGGTGGGTATCCGGTACAGGCCGTAAAAGTTTCTGCCCTCACCGTAGATGAACGACATGGAAGGTTTGCGGGAGGCGATTACGGATCCATCCGGGATGTTTTCCGCCGCCCATTCGCTCATCTTCAGGAAATTCACCCAGTCGGGCGTGTACCCGTAATACTTGTTCCCCCGGAGGTTTTTCATCAGGACCTCGTTGTTGGCCTTGGCCCGGTTGATCGTTTGGCCGAACAAATTGAAGAACATGAGGAACAGCAGAAGAACGATAACCGGCTGCAGCCAGCGTATTTTTTTTATTTGCCCCAGTTCCAGCATTCCCCAGGGGAGGAAAAGGTAGATGAGTGGCATATATATGATTACAAGGCGCATTTGTCCCCAATGCTGCTGCAGGATCACGAAGGTCACAAATAGGATGATCCCAAGATAGTATCCCACGAACCGCATGACCTGGCTTTTTTTAATGGCGTAGAACAAGGCTGCTCCGAATAGTAAATAGACGAGAATTGTAACGATCAGGCTTGTTTCTGAATATCCCGGGTCCTTTATTCCGGTTCCGATCATCAACAGTCGTGAAAGGTAAATCTCGGAGTTGTCAAAGAACCTTTTTACCATACCGCCGAAATCCTCCCTTCCCAGTGCAGCATTGTAATAATTTTTAAGCAACAGGCCGTTCAACTGGGTACTCAAGTCCTCACCATGCAAGTTCCACCGTAAGGATTTATAGATGGTAAACGGTATGCGGAACAAAATAAAACTGAGCAGGGTATAGCCGGCCAGGTAGAACTTTCGTTCGGTGAGGAGGAAAAACAGCAGTACGCCGAGGACGGCAATACCGACATTCCGGGTAATGGACATCAGAAAAACGATGAGTCCCATCAAAAGGACTACCCACCAGTACTGGTAAATAAGCTTGATGTGGTTCCCAATTTCCTCCACATACCGTATTACCAGAAAAAACAAAATCGATTGCAAAAACAGATACATGGCCTCGGTATAGGTCTGACTGCCGAAATAGAGTAATTCGACGCTAACCGAACTGAGAAGCATCGCCATGACCAGCACGGTAGCGGGAATTCTGCCGCGGAAGGTGTAGTAGAAAAATACCATGTGGCCGGTAAGAAACAGGAAAGAGGTGAATTTTAACACAAATATCTTGAAACCAAATATCTTCAGTACCCAGCTGAGAAAAATGGAATAGAATGCACCGTGAAAGCCTGGGTATGCAATGCCGTCCATGAACCTTTTTGCATTTTCAATATAGCCGGAATCGTCTCCCCCTTCGCTGATGCGCAGGTTAAAAAGATAAAATCCGAAAACAACCGTAAGGACGATGCTCAGGTAAAAAAACAAGGACAGTCGTTTCTCGAAGAAATGATCGAGCCTTTGAAACAGGGTCAAGTCAGGCTTAACCGTCTGTCGTTTTTTAGACATAATGCGAGGCGGTTTTTAATGTCACAAATTTTACCATAACCGATTTAAATTCAAAAAAAATATTTCTTTACCTTTGGTCCCCAGCCTGCCAAAATGGTTCGGATGAAAGAACAACTGATCGAGTATTACAACAGAACAGCCGGTAGCCGGGATAAATGGAAGCGCAGGAACCGCCTGTACCATAAAACCATACGAAAATACTACCTTTTCACCATTCCGGAAAACCGTACCGTTGCAGAAATAGGGTGCGGCACCGGTGACCTCCTGCACGATGTAAAACCCAGCCGGGGACTCGGAATTGATTTTTCACAGGAAATGATAAGGATAGCCAGGGGGAAATATCCGGAACTGGAATTCCGACTGGCCGATGCGGAAGACATGGATATCGATGAAAAATTCGATTACATCATTATTTCGGATCTTCTCAGCAGCCTGATCGATATTCAGGCTGCCTTAAGGAATATCCGGAAAATGTGTCACGACAAAACAAGACTGGTCTTTTCAAGCTTCAATTTTCTCTGGGAGCCCGTCCTCAGGATGGGTGAGTTTTTCCGGCTGCGGCAGAAACAGCCTTGCCAGAACTGGCTTTCGATTACCGATATTGAGAATCTGCTTTACCTTGAAGGATATGAAAGCGTCAAGCTTGAAAGGAAATTATTACTACCCAAATACATCCCCATTATCGGATTCATATTCAACCGGATCCTGGGTGATTTACCCGTGGTTAACCACCTGGACCTGATCCATTTCCTGACCGCGAAAACCTTGATTCATAATCGTGAGGAGTATTCTGTATCGATCGTAATCCCTGCAAGGAATGAAAAGGGAAATATCGAAAATGCCATTCTCCGTACTCCCGTTTTCGGAACCCATCAGCAATTCATTTATGTTGAAGGTAATTCCGAGGACAACACCTATGAGGAAATGATCCGAGTGAAAGAAAAGTACCCGGATCATGATATCCTGGTTTTAAAGCAAGGAGGCAAGGGTAAGGGGAATGCGGTTCGGGAAGGATTTGAAAAAGCAACGGGCGACATACTGATGATCCTGGATGCCGACCTGACTACTCCACCGGAAGATTTGTCGAAGTTCTACGAGGCCATCGCCGCGGGTAAAGGCGAATTCATAAACGGATGCCGGCTTGTATATCCCATGGAAAAACAGGCCATGCGTTTTCTAAATTACCTCGGGAATAAATTTTTTGGCTGGTTTTTCAGTTATTTGCTTGGGCAGAGGCTCAAAGACACGCTTTGCGGAACAAAGGTGCTGTTCCGGCAGGATTATGAGAAAATACAGGATAACCGGCATTATTTTGGAAATTTTGATCCATTCGGGGATTTTGACCTGCTTTTCGGTGCTGCCAAACTGAACCTTAAAATAACCGAAATAATCGTCCGCTACCGCGAACGCGAATACGGTTCCACCCAGATCAGCCGCTTCAGGCATGGATGGCTCTTGATTAAAATGAGCTTATTTGCCGCCGGAAAGCTGAAATTCAAATAAGGAATCTCATATGGGTTTACCGTGTTAACAAATCCACAG
This sequence comes from uncultured Bacteroides sp., assembly GCA_964575235.1. Classification (GTDB taxonomy): domain Bacteria; phylum Bacteroidota; class Bacteroidia; order Bacteroidales; family SM23-62; genus SM23-62. Next base: position 15,971 of record CAZNQG010000018.1, on the reverse strand, counting down.
CCCCGGATTTAACGTTTGACCCTGGTTTCTTACCATCCCACCGACACTTTTGCAGCAAATTTCCACCCATCGACCCTTGCATATTCATAATTTTATTAATCCCAACCATTGAAACCCATTCGGCAAACTATGAAGAGGCTACGAAAACCTTATCCAGAAAAGGCATGGAAGATACTCCTGACCATCCTTGCATGCCTTTTCCTGCAATCCGGCCTGTACGCCCAGGAACGGCAGATAACGGGCAGGATCGCGAGCGCGTCCGGCGAAATCCCCCTGCCGGGCGTAAACATCGTAATCAAGGGAACCACGGCCGGCCTCATCAGTTCAGGAAATCATCGTAGGTCCAGGAAACATAGTAAAGCGCTCCGATCTGGGCCGATCCGAAGCTGGTTGTATAGTAGTTGTTCAACAGGTTGGATCCGCCGATCTTGATCATGGAATGCAGGTGTGACAGGTGCAGGCTGATGTGGGCATCGATCATGGAAAAAGCAGGCATCATGGCAGTTCCGAAGGCCGATTCCCAGAGGAAACCTTCCTGCCACCTCCAGTTGATGTTGAATCCGATCATCCGGGTTATGTACCGGTTGGTATATCCGACGTTGAATTTAAACCGCGGGGTATTGAACTGAGGGGAGAACCCGGGGGGAGGATTGTTGATTTTGCCCAGCTCATTATAGGAAACATTTCCCCGGAGCAGGGCAACCCTTCCCAGCCTGTACTCGGCTCCGAAAGCCCAGCCGTAGGCAAGTACCGGGAAATCCGTACTGATCGTAGTCTGAAAACGGATTTCATCCTCCGTAAACGGGTTCTGTACCAGAAGCTGGGTTGCAGTGAACCCGTTATACTGGTTCCCGTAAACATACGTGTCCACCATCAGCAACTTGTTCAGGAACAATCCCTTGTATCCGACCTCGAGCGCCGTAACCCTTTCCGGCCTGTACGGAGGAATGTTGTAGGGTCCGTTCTCGGTTATCGGATCATCGGTGATCGGGTTCCTCCCTGAAAGCGGGTAAACCGGGTTCTCGGGTATGTCGTACAGGCTCTGCACCTGCGGGAGTCCCCCGAGTACCGTATAGGGACCGATATCCAGGTTCACCATCTGGTCCGCGATGGAAGGAAACCGGAAGGCGGTCTGGGCCGATGTCCGGATGTTGTGGGACAGATCCTTGCCCACGGAAACAACCAGCGATCCCCTGGGTGTGACCCGGCCTTCGAAAAATTCGTTTTTGTCGTAACGGGCCGAAGCTGTTATCTTCAGATGTTCGTTGAACAGCTGCCTGGCTACCTGGGTAAAGGCCCCATACTGTTCAATGTCCACCGGGTTGCCGGGTTCATCGATGAATATGGTACCTTCGCTGTTGATGGCATAATAGCGCATGCTTCCCCCGATAAGAAGTTCCACCACCTTGACCAGACGGGTAAAATTGTACATGCCTTCCAGGTGAAAGAGCGTACTCTTATCGATGACCTCTGCACCGCCCTGTTTGATCGGAGTATTGACGATCTGGTTAAAAAGGTTATTGAATTCCTGCGTGCCCGCCAGCGGGATCGCTGGTTTTGTGGGATCGAAAATGTTCCCTCTTGGATCGCGGTTGTCCGCCACCAGCCTGGCAAACTGGTGGGATGCTTTCTCCGAATTTCCTGAAAGGAATTGCTGTGTGAAGGCCTCGATGTATTCCGCGTACCATTGCTCACTGGGTTTCCAGGCTTCGTTCAGTTGCATGGCAGCTCCGCCGGCGTCGTATGTATCGCCTGAATTGTCGATCGTATAATAGGCCCTGAGGTAGAACTCGGGACTCTTCAGTTCGGCCCGGATGTTGTGGATATCAAAACGCCTGAGGGAAAAACGGTTCTGCGCCGTGTAAATGCTGTTGCCTTCGGCGAATGCCCATTGAGCGAATGCTTCGTACTGGTTTTTAAAGCGGTAATGCAGGGATGCTCCCAGGCGCAGGTTGCGGGTGTTATCATCCACTATGTCCTTCTCCAGCCATCCGGTCCGGCTTACCACCTGGTCCGGGAACAAGTCCACGATCCGCTGCACTTCGGCCTCGTATTCGGGAGTGCCCGGGACGAATCCCCTGGTCTCGGCAACTCCTGCGCCCACCTGCGGGGCTACGTCCTTCAGGTTCACCGGCACGATGATATCATCCCCGTAGACGTTCACCCCGTCGTAACCGGGGTTGTTTTCCCGGGTACTCTCGGGATCGTCCAGGTTATAGCGGTCGCGCAGGTCATAGGCATGCCAGTCCGTGGCCAGCAGGTATCCACCGGTAAGCTTTACGGCCAGCTTATTTCTAAATACATGGGCGTACCGGAAATTAAAATCCCCCATGGGATTTGCCCCGTATGGGTGATCGGCGCCCAGGTTCATCACGCCGCCCTGCGCCGAGAAACTGAGTCCCTGGTAATCATAGGGATTCTTGGAGGTCATGATCAGGGTACCGTTAACCCCTCCCGGACCGTACAGGGCGGAGGAAGCCCCGACCAGCAGTTCCACAGTGTTTATATCGAGCTGGGACACACCGAAAATGTTGCCTGCGCTGAAACTCATACCTGGAGGAATGTTCTCGATGCCGTCGATGATCTGGTTCATTCGCAGGTTGGCCTCCCCCGTAAAGCCCCTTGTGTTCGGATACCGGAATGTCAGGCTGTGCACGTTCATGTCCACGCCCTTGAGCTGGTGCAATCCGTCGAAAAAATTTGCTGCCGATGTCTGTTGAATGTCAAGGGAGGACAACTTTTCGACCGAGACAGGAGACCTCATGATGCTTTCGGGGATGCGGGAGGCCGAAATAATCACCTCCTGGCCAAGGTATATCTGGTCTTCAAGGTTGACCTCCAGTCCCCCCGTACTGCCGGTTATTTCGATTTCCTGGGACTGGTACCCGATCATGGAAACGACCAGTTGGAAGGGAACGGGCAGGGTGGTCTCGATACGGAAGGTACCGTCGTCTCCGGAAATGGTTCCTTCCAATGCATCCTTAATAAAAACGTTGGCCCCGACAAGGGCCATTCCTGTACTTTTCTCCAGGACGATGCCGCTGACCTTTGTTACCTGCCCGTACAGGGAGGCAGATATCAGGCCTGCAAACAGGGCCAGATAAAGCTTTTTCATTATTCAAGGAATGGGTCTTCCGTCTTTACGACATACCAATTTTAGCATAATAATCCCTATTTTACAAAAACGCGGGATAAGCCCTCCGGGGGAAGCCGGGGCTTTTTTCAAACCGGCAGGATTAAGCAGCTGATAATCAAAGTTATTAAAGAACGCAGGAAACGGAACGATTAAATTTTTTCCCTCAAGAAGGGGCAGATTCGCGTTTTTGATTATATTGGCCGGGATTTGCAGTAAATGCTAACCAAAAAAAGATCCCTGTCATGAAAAAGAGTATTTTACCTTGGATGTTGTTCATGTCCGTCATTACACTGATGGCGGTTTCATGCGATGAGAAGGAAGAAGAACCGGATGCCCTGGTGGGCACCTATGTTTTCTCTTCTGCAAGCTTCAACGATTCCGTAAAGATTACCGTCGAGGGTTATGAGGTCCAGTTCACCCCGAACAGCAACGCCGCTGACTTTGTCGGTCCGGGTCTGATGGGCGCAGCACCCTGTGCGGATCCGCAGAACGCGGCTATTGAGATGAAAAGCAACGGCACGGTCTATTATACCTGTCTGACCGAGGCCAGCGAGGAGCAAATGGGAACCTGGATCATCAATTCGGAACGGACCATACTGACGATGAATATCAGCAATCCACAACCTTTTGCCCTGACCATCTCGGGACTTGACATAACGGCCACCTCCTTTTCGGGCACCGTGGAGAATTTCCCGCTCCCGATAGATGCAGGTGAACCGCTGGGGACCATGCTTCCGGGGGTCGGTATCAATTATCAGACCGCCTCGGTTGACCTGACCTTCACCCGGGTGCCCTGATCTCCTGGGACCGGTCACCTTTTTGAATGCGCTGGTATCCGGATGGCGGGATACCCGTATGTCCGTGGTGTATCGTAATGCTTAGGTTGACATACAGATCACCTGCAGCCGTGAGGATTGCATGGACATATGCGGTCCTTCCCTTACTGCTTTCGGGTTTCCTGGCTACGGGGTCCTGCGCACAGTCGGCTTACCCTCCGATCGTGCGGGACACCCATGCCCTTGCGCTGAAAAAAGAATATCTGAATAAGATCGCGGAATCCGGGCAGCATTATAAAGAGCCCAACGTTATCGTGATACTGGCCGATGACCTGGGAAAGAACGACATCAGCCTCTATTATGGGCAGGGCATTGAGACCCCTCACATCGAGGAACTGGCCAGAGAAGGGGTCGTATGTACCGAAGCATATGCCACCAGCGCCGTCTGCAATCCATCCCGGGCAGGATTGTTAACCGGCAGGTACCAGCAGCGTTTCGGCAACGAACGGCAGATCATGAGCCGGTACGCGAGGAACGGTTTCGAATTTTTCATATTCAGGCATTTTGTGGATACCCGCCCCCTCCGCCTGATCGAACCCTGGTATTCGCCGCCTATGTCGGAAGTGCAAAAACAGGGATTGCCGGAGTCCGAGCTCAGCCTTGCGGAGATCTTCCATTCCGCCGGATACAGGACTGCATGCATCGGCAAATGGCATCTGGGATACAACGAGCCTTTCCTGCCGGAGAACAAGGGCTTCGACGAATTCTATGGTTTCTATGAAGCCTTCAGCCTCTATGCCCCGACAGGGGACAAGGATATTGTGAATTACCGGCACAGGATCTTCCAGAATAAAAGGATCTGGCGCCAGAAACGCAAGGGGCCCTCCGCCATTGTTCACAACGGTGAGATCATGGAGGAAAGGGGATACCTTACCACAAGGATTGCGGAAGAAGCCTGCCGCTTCATCCGGGAGAATGAAAAATCCCCGTTTTTTCTTTACGTCCCCTTCAACGCACCGCACACACCCTTCCAGGCTCCACGCTCCTATTGCGAGCGGCTTAGTTATGTGGAAGACCAGAACAAAAGGGTGTACTATGCGATGATCGCCGCACTGGACGATGCGGTGGGAGAGATCATGAAGCAGCTCCGGGAATCGGGGATCGAGGAGAATACACTGGTCTTTTTCAGCAGCGACAACGGCGGTGCGGACTATACCGGTGCCACGGATAACGGGGACCTGAAGGGAGGCAAGATGACGCAGTTTGAAGGCGGACTGAACGTTCCCTTCATCCTGAAGTGGAAAGGAAGGCTGAAACCGGGCGGAAAATACCGGGAGCCCGTTTCCCTCATGGACATTTTCACTACGGCGGTTTCATCCTGTGATATTCCTCTCCCGCGTTATGCCACTGTCGACGGGGTGGACCTGTTGCCCTATCTGGGGGGTGAAAACAAACAGGCACCGCATGAATACCTCTTCTGGCGCACCGATTTCAACAAGACCCTCCGGAACGGCAGATGGAAGCTCATGGTCAATACAAGGGATGATATGCTCATGCTCTACGACCTTCGGGAGGACAAGCAGGAAAGATACGATTTGAAAGAAAAATACCCTGCTATCGTAAACCGATTAATGAACGAACTGGCTGAATGGGAAAACGGTCTGATGCCTCCCCTGTGGCCCGGAGTTATGGAATATGAGACGGAAATCGACGGGGTGAAGATGCGTTTTGCCTTCTGAAAAAAACCTGCACGCAGGTGCAGGGCTTTTATATAGTAGCGGGGATTGGTGAAATATCCAGCTTCGATTTGTTAAAAGACCCGGCGGAATAATTGCATTCTTTACGACATTAGCATCTTTAGCGTTCGCTAATCTCTATCTTTTTCGAACTAATCATTGTAAACAATACCACCAGGCCGAGAAGGGCCACGAAAGCTGACAGGTAGTAAACTCCATTCATTTCTCCAACAGAATATCCAATCCCTATGATTAAGGGCCCCAGAGTTTGACCAATCCTAAGAACCATGCCATTTAATGACATAAATGCTCCTCTCTGATTATCGGGAGCCAAATTTGCGAGGGAAGTTTGCAGACTGGGCATATTAAGTGCCTGTGCAGCGCCGAATATTAAGATCGGGAGAAGAAACAGACACATATGATTGACGTGAGGAATAGCCAGTGAAACAATCAAATAAAATGTAAAAGCTGTTTTTAATAAGAATAAACTACCGAATCTATTGGTCAGCCTTCCTACCTGGGTTGCAAGGATTGCTGTGGTTAATGAACTTATTGATAACAATATACCAATCTGAGGAGGTGTAAGATCAAATCTTTGACTGACCAGAAAAGGGATATAAGTTAAATAAGCACCATATATTATAAGAAAGGTCAGGATACCTAAAAGAAATATACCGATCACCTCCTTCTTTCTAATACTGATTGAAATCGCTTTGATATACTGTTTGAAATCAGATACTTTTTCAAATTTCGGTTCCCTGATACCAAAAATGACAAAGAGGCCAACCGGGATGGCCAATAAAGGTAAAATAAAGGGATAATACCATGCAATACCCGCCAGTGCTCCACCAATTAAAGGATAGGAAGCAGTGGATAAACTCAACACACTGGCATTGTACCCCATGGCAGCGGGGCGATCTTTTCCTCTGAAGAAATCGCCCACCAGCGTGATGTTGATCGATCCCAAAGGAGCTGCACCGATGCCCTGAATTACCCGAAGAATAATAATCAGGTGGAAGGTCTTTACAAAGAAGATTGAAAAACCGGCCAGTCCGAAAATGAAAAGGGAGGGAATCAATACCGCCTTCCTTCCAAGTCTATCTGCAAAAACACCTGCAATAGGGGTTAAGAAAATACCGGGAAATGTAAATACGCTAATCAATAAGGCTATCTCTGATTTATTTAGGTCTAAGGCTTGTGAGATTTTGGGCAATGCAGGTGTTAAACTCGCTACACCCATGACACCAACAAGTGTGATACAGAAAATAACGTACAGGCGCCGGTCGTTTAATAACTTCTTTTCACTCATATCTTCCTTTCTGCCTCAAAGAAAACAATTATTCTCTCTCGTAATGGATTTTTATACATTTTGTGGAAGCGGTTGGAATTATTGAATAATTAATTAGTAGTCAGGATGTAACTGAACAAGAAATCTGACTTACGGGGATAGCTTAATGCAGGATTCGGTATATTTTCTTTAAATTTACTTAATGTATAACCAAAATCTGAATATTATGAAAAAACATCTACAACACTTTTTTAGTATAGTTGTTGCAGTATTTTTAAGTATCAGTATTTTTGCGCAGGATATTCCTGACACATTATCAACCAGTTATGGATATGGAGCTGATACATATGTTTGCAACGACGATGGTAAAATCGGGCCGGATGAATTGGGTTCAGACCAATATCTTGTAGTCCGTAATCATGAGGTCCGTATGAGAATAATCTTTTTACAATTCGACATTGCTGATAACCCGAGGTTTAACAAGGCAAATCATGCATACATTGGTTTGTATGTTAATTATGCTCAAAAAATGGGCGATCCATTCCGTGAAATTTCAGTTTACGGGTTGACAGATGATGCCCTGGATAATTGGGATGAGACTTTGCTGACTTATAACACTGCTCCAGGTTTGGAAGCAGCAGACCCGGCTGATTATTCCTTGGTTGATTCAAAAACCGCATACCTTACAAAGTTGACAGTTCCTGCCGATACTCTTGGATGGGTATACTCCGACACTACAGCGGAAATGGATGAATTTATCAATGACGTGAATAAAAATAACCTGTTGACTTTTATTCTTCTTGTTGAGGAAGAAAATACGGGAGATGAAGTCAGGTTTGACCCTAAAGAGGATACAGATACTCTCAGGCCGCCAATTCTGCATGCTGATGACCCACCAGCCAATGTTGAAAGTAAATTCCTGCCTGGTTTTAACTTGGAACAGAACTATCCTAACCCTTTCATTGGGTCTACTACATTAACATATAATCTTAAGGAACCAAAACATGTTGAATTAACAATGTTCAATATGCTTGGTGCAAAAGTTGCGACCCTGGTCGATGAATTCCAGGTAACAGGTGTGTATAATGTGAATGTTGATGTGGACAGGTTGAAATTATCTCCAGGAATATATTATGCAAAGATCAATGTGGGTTTTGACAGTCAAACCATTAAAATGATCATCTGTAAATAGTCCCTGTGCTCATAATTTACCAAAAAGGAAGCAAAGACCGAATCAGAAAAAATAACCACGATTTAAGAAAAAGGTCTAAAATTATGATGTCCTTAAAGGGTAAGGCTGGTTTTCAGGGAAAGCTATATAATCAGTAATTTTACACCTATTTCACATCTATAAAAACCAAAGTCCTCTCAACATCAATTGGTTGAAGGGGTTCCTGGCAGCGGTGGTAAGACTGCTCAGCCTTTGGCTTCGCGGTCTGTTATCTGGGGGACTTTACAACGAAAAGCCTGATCGTTTAACTCGCCGGGGCTTTTTATATCATTCCCTTATAAAAACAAGTTTTTGACGGGCCTGAAATAAAAAACCCGGTACTTCGTACCAGGTTTTTCTTTGTAGCGGGGGCAAGACTCGAACTTGCGACCTTTGGGTTATGAGCCCAACGAGCTACCAACTGCTCCACCCCGCAATATTTCAGAGTGCAAATGTACATTAAGATATTGTAATATCAAAAAAAACCCAGTTATTCCATGTGTACAGGAATAGCGGAGGATGAAGACCCGCCGGGGGTTTTAGTCGGAAGCCTGGATGTTGATGGGTATCTTGATGATTCCCTTGAGGTCATTCCCAAGGTCGAGCATGGCCTCATCATCGCTGTCATACGTCCATGATACCTCGTACCCGTTTCCATCCAGGTAACTCTGTTCCAGGACGGTGAGCATATTGGTAAGGTATTTTTTGGAACCGCTGTTTACGTATTCAAGGTGGATGTTCACCACCGTGCGCCGGGCCGGTTTCTTTACGTATTCCCTGCAGGCTTCAAGAATCGGTTCATAGAATTCGAAAGAATCTTCCGGTATGGACCTACCCTTTATGGTGATTTCCCCCTGATCGATGCTGATAAAAGGGGTGGTTCGTGTTTCTTCGACTTGAAATGCCATGAGCATTGGTTTAATTGGGCTTCGTCAAAGTTAAGATGAAAAGGATAAATAATCAACAGATCACTTCGCGTTAAACAGTGTATTCTCCTCTTCCAACTCGAAAAGGGAAGGATAATCCTGCAGAATGGTTGCCATTATGGATTCACGCATGAACCTGGACTTGTTGTTGATCTTATGTTTTCTGCAGTATTCATCTATGACCCTTTTCTCCCGGTTGTTAAAAAGAATGGAATGACGATTAATCCTTTTCAGGTTTATATCCTTCTGTTTTTTTCTCTTCAAGGGAACGATGATTAGTCAAACGGAACCGGAATAAAATTAGAGATTTGTATGCTGAAATGCCATGACCGGTCCCCCAAAGAATTAACATTTTTCTAACACAAGTACAGATAATCGATAATGGATGTTTGAAATATATGATAGTATCAAAGAATAATATAATCCTGATGTATCATGATTATAAGATATTTATTAACAATAATATACATTTTTAATTAGAATAAATATCTTTATTAAATTATATTAAAATGTATGTATATATGTATGATAATTAAAAATTAAGAAGTAAATGTGGGGGTAGAAGGGTAAAGCTTCTACGATGCTGGGGTGAGGGTCCGTGGATCCGGATGGCATCCCTGTGTTTTTGGGTAGGGTATCCCTTATTGCTGTCCCATCCGTATACGGGAAACTCAACGTGGATCCTTCTCATATAGTCATCGCGGGCGGTTTTCGCAAGTACCGAAGCGGCGGCTATCGACATATACAGAGAATCCCCTTTGATTACGGTTGTATGGCCTATGCCGGGGTAGGGAAGGAAGCGGTTGCCGTCGACCAGAAGGTGGTCCGGGACGGTATCCAGAAGGGAAACGGCGCGGTGCATGGCAAGGATGGATGCCCTGAGTATGTTGAGACTGTCGATCTCTTCGGGATCCGCCATGGCAATTGCGAAACTGAGGGAAACCGATTGGATCTGGTCCCGAAGCATCCGTCGTTTCTTATCCGAAAGCTTTTTAGAATCGTTAAGGACCGGGTTTGAGTAATCCTTGGGCAGGATTACCGAGGCGGCGAATACCGGACCTGCAAGACAGCCCCGGCCGGCTTCATCGCATCCGGCCTCAATCCGGTTCCTATCCATGAATGGTTTCAGCATGATTCGATTACACGGCAAAGCGAATCCCATAAGAGCCCGGAGGTTTTGTCCCAGCTGAATTCAGCGGACCGCATCCTGGCGGATTGTATGAGGCGGGATCTCAATCCCTTATCCTTTGCAAGAAGCATCATGCCCCGGGCAATGTCATCCGGATCATCCGGGTTTGCGTATATGGCTGCATCGGCGGCAATCTCCGGCAGGGAGCTTGCGTTCGAGGCAAGTATGGGGACCTCGCAGCGCATGGCTTCCAGCAGGGGTATGCCGAAACCCTCGAAATGGGGAAGGAAGGTCAGGCCTTCCGAGGCGCCGAGCACGTCCTTGAGATCCGCTGGTGAGAGACGGCCGGTAAATAAAACATCTTCACGGTGCTGCATCCGTCTGTACGTATTTGCTATTTCGCGAGTCATGAACATTCTCTCCCCGACGATAGCCAGTCTGAATCCGCTGTCGAAGGCGGACCTGAAGCGATCGAAACCTTTCAGGAGTCCCGTGAGATTCTTCCTGGGATGCATGGACCCTACGAATACAAAATAGGGAACGCCGCCGGTCAGCCGATCGCGGTTCGCGGAAGATTCTGCTGGCTGCTGGGGTGAAAAGATTTCGTTCACACCGTTATAGACCACATCGATCTTATCCGGGTTCAGACCGTAACTGTTCACCAGATCCGTCTTAGAGAACCGGGAGACCGTAGCGATCCGTGTTGCACGCCTGGCAAAGCGCGGGAAAAAACGGTTGTAATAAATACGGGAGGCAAGGGGAAGATCCCCGGGCCGGTGGTGGAAATTTATGTCGTGAATGGTAACCAGGCTGGGGATTTCCAGGTGGAGGGGCATATACCCGTCCGGTCCCACGTATAGATCGGCTTTATAGCCTTTCAGAAACCGAGGAAGCCTGTATTCGAACCAGGCATACCATAGAAGGGGATGGCGGGCGGGCGGGGGAATCACCAGGGGCGTGATGTTGCCTCCGAATATGAATTCGGGGGCAAAAGGACGGTCGAAAAGAAAAAGGAAACGATGCCCGGGATGGGCGGAGGTGATCCTTTTCATCGTCTCTTGCGTAAACCAGCCAATCCCTTCAAGCCTGTCTTTCAGTAATAACCGTGTGTTTACGGCGATGTTCATGGTTGCATGGTTATGAGGCAGCGGCGATGTTCTAACAAAAATATGGTTTGTAAATGAATATAACGGTTTGAACCGATATCTTTGTTTACAGATGAAACGGAAATTCGTAACCAACCTGGCCCTTGTCCTGGTCCTGAACATCCTGGTAAAACCGTTCTGGATCTTCGGCATTGACCGTACGGTACAGAACGTGGTTGGGGCGGATGTCTACGGATTCTATTTCTCGCTGTTCAGCTTTTCGGTACTGCTGAACATCCTGCTTGATCTGGGTATCACCAATTACAACAACCGCCGGATCGCACGTAACCCGGAACAGCTTTCCGTGGCTCTGTCGAGTATTGTGGGACTGAAATTCCTCCTGGCGGTATTCTATGCGGTGGTTTGCCTGGGAACGGGTTTGCTGATGGGCTACGGGAAGGAGCATTTCCGGCTTCTCTGGATCCTGGTGCTGAACCAGTTCCTTGCATCCCTCATACTTTACCTGCGCTCGAACATCAGCGGCCTGCACCTTTTCAGGACCGACAGTATAATTTCCGTGCTGGACAGGACTCTTGTCATTGTTATATGCGGGGTCCTGCTCTGGGGGAATATCACGGACCGGCCGTTCCGGATCGAATGGTTCGTATTTGCCCAGACCTCGGCCTATGCCCTGACCGCTATTGCAGCATTCCTGATCGTGCTGCGCAGGGCGGGTTATTTAAGGCCCAGGATCGACCTTCGGAATTTTATGACCATCCTGCGTGAAAGCTATCCCTTTGCCATATTGATCCTGCTGATGTATGTTTATTACCGTATCGACTCGGTACTTCTTGAGCGCCTGCTGGTAAACGGGAAGGAACAGGTCGGGATCTATGCTCAATCCTTCCGGATCCTGGATGCGGCCTTTATGTTCGGAAGCCTTTTTGCAGGATTGCTCCTGCCCATCTTTTCAAGGATGCTTAAGAACCGGGAACGGGTGGAGGACATGGTCAGCCTGTCGCTGACCCTGATACTGGTCCCTTCATTGCTGCTGGCCGCCATCGGGATATTCTATTCCAGGGAGGTCATCGGGCTGCTGTACGATGAACACCTGGGAACTTCGTCTGAAATCTTTCCCCTCCTGATGACGGGGTTTGTATTTACGGCCGTATCGTTTATTTTCAGCACACTGCTGACGGCCAACCGCAGCCTGCGTGAACTCAACCTGCTGGCCCTTTCCGCCGTGATACTGAACCTGGTCCTCAACCTTATCCTGATACCCAGGAAGCTGTCCTACGGGGCAGCCGTCAGCTGCCTGGTAACCCAGGCGTACGTGGCTGTGGGTCAGGTTGTCATTGCATTTCTATCATTGAAGCTTCGGATGCAGGCCGGTTATTTGCTGCGCATCGGATGCACCGTCCCCCTGATCCTGGCCGGAGCCTATATGGGTAAAAGGCTGGTAGACAACTGGTATCTGGGAATGGGAATGCTGGTTGCCTGGTGCGTGGTCGTAACGTTCGCGCTAAGGCTCGTCAGGATAGGGGATCTGCTGAAGCTCCTGCCTGCAGGAGAGGCATAATCCCAAGGTTCAGGTACCGTCAGGCAATTTCCCTGCGAGCTGCCCGCATGCTGCATCGATGTCTTCCCCCCTGCTGCGCCGGATATTCACGACCATATTCCTGGATTCCAGGAATACGGTAAATGCCCGCAGGCGTTCCGGGGTGGATTTCCGATGGACGGAACCGGGCACTGCATTGTATTCGATCAGGTTGATCTTGCAGGGGGTGATCCTGCAAAAGGCGGCAAGTTCCTCTGCATCCTCCGGACCATCGTTGAAATCCCTCATCATCAGGTATTCGTATGTAATCCTGGATCCGGTCGCGAGGTGGAAATGCCGGATGGCTTCAGCCAGGGCCGGCAGGGGATTGGACCGGTTAACGGGCATGATGCTGTTTCGCTTTTCATCGTTTGCAGTGTGAAGGGATACAGCAAGTTCAAAGCGGACCTTTTCCCGTGCAAGCCGGTGGATCCCTTCTGCCAGTCCTGCCGTTGAAAGGGTGATCCTGCGCGGGGACATGCCCATACCTTCATCCGAGCTGATAAACCGGATGGCCCGCATTACGTTTTCATAGTTCAGTAATGGCTCTCCCATGCCCATGAAAACCACATTGCTGAGTCCCCTGCCATATGCCTTCACGGAGCATTCCTGAAGGATGCTGGCCTGGTCGTATATTTCCCCTGCCAGGAGGTTTCTCCTGTTCTTAAGGCGAGCGGAAGCACAAAAACTGCAGTTTAGTTTGCACCCGACCTGGGAGGATATACAAGCCGTAACCCTCCGGCCGCTGGGGATCAGGACTCCCTCTGCCAGGTACGCGTCGGCTGCGGAAAACCCGTATTTACGTGTACCGTCCTTGCTGACCTGTTCGGCGGCTATGGCAAGGGATGCAATGCTGAAATTCTTACTCAGGAGTTCCCGAAGACGCTGAGGAAGATTTCTCATCTTCGCATAATCCCTGACCGGGCTTTTCCATATCCAATCCATGATCTGTTTGGCCCGAAACGCCTTCTCGCCTTCCCGTATCACGAATTCCCGGATCTGGGTCTCGTCCATTCCCCTGAGGTCTTTCATCGACGCGTTTTCCTTTGCAGCAAAATTAAGGATTCATTGAGAATTGGCCCCCGTTTGCTTTGTTATACTTAAAGATTAGAGTAATATTGTAAACCGATGAACTTTCATGGAATGATTCGCAGGGGGACCGGACTCCTGTCGTGTTTGCTCATCTTTTGTTCGCTCCACGCAGACGAGGGAATGTGGCTGCTGCCGCTTCTGGAAGAACTGAATTTCGAGCAGATGCAGCGGATGGGCTGTGAACTCACAGCAGAGGAGATATACAGCCGCGATACCATCAGCCTCAAGGATGTCATCGGGACCCTGGACCACGGCAGTTGTACAGCCGGGGTGATTTCCGATAATGGACTGATCCTGACCAATCACCATTGCGGGGAAGATGAAATCCAGTCCCACAGCAGTCCCGACCACGATTATCTGACCGAGGGTTTCTGGGCCATGTCCAGAGAGAAGGAACTGCCCAATCCGGGAAAAACCATTTCCTTTGTTGTCCGCATGGAGGAGGTAACCGACCGCGTACTTGCCATGGTTCACACGGAGATGACTGAAAATGAAAGGGATACGGAAATCGAGAGCGTTTCGGGCAGAATTGTGGAAGAGGCCATTGAAAACACACACTATGAGGCATTCGTCCTTCCGTTTTACGAGGGGAACATGTACTACCTGGTGGTCCTGGAAACCTTCAGGGATGTCCGGCTGGTGGCCGCACCACCTGAATCCATAGGCCGCTTTGGCGGGGATACGGACAACTGGGAATGGCCCAGGCATAATGCGGATTTCTGCCTGATGAGGATCTACACGGCCCCGGACGGCAGTCCGGCCGATTACTCTCCTGAAAACATTCCCTACCGCCCTAAAACTCACCTTCCAATATCCATGCGAGGCTATGACGAAAACGACTTTACCTTCGTCATGGGTTTCCCCGGGATAACGGACCGTTACCTGACCAGTGCAAGGGTACGCGAAATTGAGGAGATTGAAAACAAGAACCGGATACGAATCCGGAAAGCAGCCCTGGACCTGATTGCCAAAGACATGGCTTCCGATGACCGGGTACGGATCCAGTACACAGCCAAGCATTCCCGCCTGAGCAATTACTACAAATATTCCATCGGGCAGAACAAATGCATCTACCAACACCGTGTGGCCGAACGAAGAAAAGACCAGGAAGATGCGTTCCTGGAATGGGCCGGACGGGATTCCCTACGCAAGGTTATGTATGGGAATGTGGTTAGAGATATGGAAGAGGCCATACGGGAAAGAAGGGAAATGGAAAACGCGCTCAGCTACCTGGAAGAGATTTTCCTGCTGCATAAAGCCGTAGAGGTATACGATTTTGCCGCCTCGGCCCTGCCGATCTATTTCAATGAACTGGGATACGGTGAGGAAGGAAGGGGCAAAGAGGAGCTGATACGGGAAATACGGAAAAATGCGAGATTGTTTTTCAAGGATTTCAATGCCCCAACGGACCGGAAAGTCGCCTCCGCACTCATAAATCAGTATACCTTCAGGGTTGAACCCGTTTATTTCCCCGGAATTTTCAGCATCATCCATAAAAAATTCAGGGGCGACATCGACCGGTACCTGGATAATCTGTACAGCAAATCAATATTCGCCGACAGCATCCGGTTCAACCGGTTCTTGCAACGACCCAAGCACAATAAGCTGCTTAAAGATCTCGCCTTCCTGGGGGCATTCGCCCTGTACAACACCTATTTCCAGATACTGGACGAATACGAGGTTCATGAAGAGAAGTACCTGGCTGCTTCAAGGAAATATCTGCAGGGACTTAGGATAATGTACCCGGACAGCCTTTTTTACCCGGATGCGAATTCAACCCTGAGGCTCAGTTATGGTACCATAACGGGATATCGTGCCAGGGATGCGGTCCAATACGATTACTTCACCACCCTGGAGGGAGTCATGGAAAAAGAGGACCCGGATAACCGTGAGTTCTTCGTGCCTGCAACCCTGAAGGAAATATACCGGGAAAAAATGTACAGGCCTTACAGCAAGGACTCGGTCATGAAGGTATGCTTCCTGACCAATCTGGATA